>JBFLZA010000309.1:0-10188 GCA_040756535.1 Cyanobacteriota bacterium | reverse complement strand
TTACTCCCCCCTTTTTAAGGGGGGGCAGGGGGGGATCGAAGGATGCAGGGGAATTAGGTTTCAATCCTGAAAGCAGAAACCCCATCAAAGGCTGACAGCGTTCTGCACAAGCTCCATAAAATTCTCCCTCAACTTTGTCCTGACTTACTGAAGAAGGCCCCCACCAAAACTCCGCCATTGCCAGGGGTTTCACACCCAATGTTGCTGCATAGTGGAGTAGTTTTGGCGCACAACAGTCTCCTGTTCCAGTGGGTAAGCCTTGTGGCATAAGTTGTTGCAAGGATAAAGATTGTCCGGAAAAATTCGTCAAGCTGTAGACAGCGTGCATCTGAGCTTGCAATTGCTGAGATAGGGCTTTACGCTGTTGCTTCAGTTCCCGAATCCGGGCATCTGCTGCTGCAATTTTCGCTTTAAGGGGCTGCAAGACTTCATGTTGTTGACGTTTGAGTTGCCGCCGTTCTATTCCCTGTTGACGGCTTTCTTCATCAAGTTGTTCGAGGGCAAGCGTGAGGGCTTCTCCTGTGAGTGTTTCGCAGAGTCGCTGCCGTTTTTCTTGTCGTTGATGTTTGCAATCACGATGGCGATCGCTCATTGCTTGCAACTGCTGCTCGAATTCGTGAGAGCGTGTTGTATACTGCTGCCGTTCTGGCAGTTGCTTCAGGGTAATCAGTTCTTGCTTAATCGCTTCGAGTTGAGCTAAAGTCCGGGCTTCTTCTAGGGCAACTCGATCGCGTCCCGGAATTGGCGGCACCCAGCCTTTGATCATACTTTGACTATTGAGAAGGCCAGAGAAAGCTTTGAGTACCCGTTGTTCCCCGTTAGGCAGTTCAACCAGCAGTATTCCATACATCTTGCCTTCTTTTGCATAACACTCCTGGTTGGCAAGGTGCTGCATCAAGCCATATGCGATCGCTTCTGCTAAAGGAGTGCGGGGTAGTCTCAGCAGTTCACCCGTTTGAGGGCAATGTCCTTCATAGTAATAGCGAGGAGAAAAGTTGCTAACAGTAGCATTACCCTCAATAAAATCTGAAACGGGATGAAGAACCCCCCTATCTAGAATTTGAATCATTGCGTGAAAATGTCACAGAATATGATGTAATTCAACCCATGTAATGTAGGGGCGGGTTTAGGGATTAATTTTGTAGAAAAATCGATAACCTTTATACAAAACCCGCCCTCACCCAAGCACAAATTAACCGATTATCTAACAATACGCGATCGCATCAGGTATCGGTTCTCGTCGATCGCATTCTACAATACCCAACCCAAACCTATATAGGATTTTTGGGTGGGATGCGTGGGGGAAGGGCGGGTTTTGTATCGATGATTATCCGTTTGTACACTAGTGCAGCCCGGCGGAAATAACTATCCAGTTTAAAAAGGTTCAAAAGATTACTGTACAAGCAATATGCCTTCTGCCTTCTGCCTTCTGCCTTCTTGCACCAGCCTTGTCCCTAAACCCGCCCCTACCGACAAACATAACGCACCCTACTAACGACTACAACGATTAACTAGAGGACTTTTGTTGTAGTGTGTGTTGGGTTAGACGCGATCGCTCGCGTCTAGAATAGGCTTTACTGAATTACTGAATCGGGCGGGAAGTGTTAGCGGTTGGCGTTGATGCGATTAACCCACTTGCTGAGGATGTCAATCAGTCGGTCGTCGGGGTCTTCGTCGGAGTCGGTAGGAAAATCGAAGGATATTTCTAAAGGTTGCTGGTGGCTGATGGCGATTTTGAAGTTGAAGTTAAAGTCAATTTTGAACATGGTTAATGTCCTCTAGTTTAGTTCCACATTAATGTTATATTTGTTTAGTCAATCGGTAAACTTTTTTTAGAAATTTTAGCAACGATTTTTGCTGGTGCTAGGTATCAGTTAAAAACTTAAATTTTAGATGCATTAATCCTATTTAATCACGGTTTAAGACGGCATTCCCTTGAATTTTTAAATTTGAATTTTGAATTCTCAAAAAGCGGCACGAGTGGATCAACTTTAATCGTTGCGGCTAAAGTATTGTAATAATCGTTCAGTGACAGCCGATGACTGAGGAAGAACTGCTGCGGGTAATTGAACAGGCGGCGAGTGAGGGGTGGACGGAACTCGACCTCTCCGGCAATAACTTGACGGTGCTACCACCTGAGATTGGCAAGCTGACTCAACTCAAAAAACTGATTCTCGGCAAATATCGGTATGACGACGAGGGCAATATTGTAGGTACTATTGGGAACAACCTGAGTGCTTTGCCTGCGGAAATTGGACAACTCAAGCAGCTTGAGGAGCTTCAGGTTGTTGCCAATCGCTTAAGCAGTCTGCCCCCCGAAATCGGACAACTGACCAACCTGCAAACGCTCAACCTCTGGGACAATCGACTCCAGCAACTGCCAGCAGAAATAGTCCAACTCACCTCCCTGCAATCGCTCTACCTCACCCTCAATCAACTCCAGCAACTGCCAGCAGAAATATTCCAACTCGCCTCTCTACAAACGCTCAATCTCTGCTGCAATCAACTGAGTACGCTGCCAGGGGAAATAGTCGAACTCACCAACCTGCAATCGCTCGGCTTCTGTAACAATCAGCTCCAGCAACTGCCAGCAGAAATAGTCCAACTCACTTCCCTGCAATCGCTCGACCTCAGCGGCAATCAACTCCAGCAACTGCCAGCAGAAATAGTCCAACTCACTTCCCTGCAATCGCTCTACCTCTGGCACAATCAACTGAGTATGCTGCCAGGGGAAATAGCCGAACTCACTTCCCTGCAATCACTCGACCTCAGCAGCAATCAACTGAGTATGCTGCCAGCCGAAATTGGACAACTCCCCTTCCTGCAATCGCTCGACCTCAGGGACAATCAACTTCAGCAACTGCCAGCAGAAATCGGACAACTCACCTCCCTGCAAAAACTCGACCTCGGCAGCAATCAACTTCAGCAACTGCCAGCCGAAATTGGACAAGTCACCTCCCTGCAATCGCTCTACCTCAACAGCAATCAACTGAGTATGCTGCCAGCCGAAATTGGACAACTCACCTCCCTGCAATCGCTCGACCTCGAAGGCAATCGCTTAAGCAGCCTGCCAGCCGAAATTAGGCAATTACCAAATTTAAAAGAGCTAGATCTTCGGGGAAATCCACTCCCCATTCCTCCTGAGATTTTGGGACAAAAGGACTTGTGCAAAGATCCGGGCAATGTAAATGAAATCCTCGATTTCTATTTCCGCATATAAGATCGCAAGGAAAGCGCACGCCTTCTAGGGTGGAGAGGTTAAACGATTCTTTCACTTTCGTGATGCTTGTAAACTGACTGTAGGGCATGAGAGTAAGATTTTGCAGCTAAAGCAAGTCACGGCGATCGCAAAAAAGAGCGATCGCTTATCGAACTGTTACAGTCAAAGTCAAATCACTCATCCCCCAGACTGTCAAGAACTGACGAAATAACTCCTCACTCGCTGATTTCATATCCCCATCCGGCCCCACGATTCCACCCTGAATCAGCCGCCCCCCATCGGTTTCCAAATCCAATCGCAACTCCCCATCATCGCCCTTATGCAAAATCAGGCTACCTCTTGCCAGAACTTGCCCCGCACGACTACTAATTGCACACCGCATGATTGAAATTCCCCTCTGCTTAACGACATCCTTAAACATGATGCCAGGATATGGGCGGCGATATAGCAACGCCAGGTTCCGCCGTTAGGAGAAATAGTGCCAGTGTTTGCGACATCAGCGATCGCTCCCCCCTTACAGTGCCATCGATTTCATGTAACGATACCAGATAGATTGCGAGTGGTTAAGCCGCATGAAGTACAACTGGTTGAAATTGGTGCGATGGGTTCTGATTGGAGTTCTCATTGCTTTAGCGATTGGGCTGCTCAACAAAATTGGCATTGAGCAAGTACGAGAAAAGGTCGATCAATTTGGCATCTGGGCACCTGCGATCGTGTTTGGACTGCGCTTTACCAGCATTATTGTGCCCGTCCTTCCGGGAACCGCTTATGCGATTTTGGCAGGAGGTTTGTTTGGGTTTACTCAGGGATTGCTGATAGTCGCACTTGCAGATTTAGTGTCTTGTACCTTCAATTTCTATATTGCCCGTCGCTACGGACGTGGCTTAGTGGAGCGATTTGTAGGGGAGCAATTTATGGAAAAAGTCGATCGCCTCGGCCAACGACACTTGGAAGGCAACTTTTTCCTGATGACCGGCTTTTTGATGACAGGCTTATTTGATTTCGTCGCTTATGCCGTAGGACTCACTCAAACCCGTTGGCAAAGCTATTTGTTCGCACTTATTGTCAGCATTCTCATTGCCAAACCCCTTTGGGTAGCGGCAGGAGCAGGAATCTTTGAAGGCAGTCAGTTATTCTTAGGTTTTGCACTCCTTGGCGCATTTGGTATCGGCATTGTCACAGCCGTTGTCCAACGCAAGTCCAATCAATGAGCGGCTAGTGCAAGAGGGCAGAGGGCAGAGGGCAGAAGGCAGAAGGGATATTGCTTGTATAGTAAGCTTTTTAACTTTCTTGAACGGGTGGGTTATTTTCGCCACGCTGTACTAGGTTAAGTAGCAGTTCTCGGTACACCCGTTTGAGGTCTTTGAGTTGATAATGTGCATTTAAACCACTGGGGTTAGGGAGTACCCAGATGAGTGTTCCATGTATGGATTCGTCCTGTTTCCCCATGACAGCTTTAGGTCGATTGAATGCTGTTCGATAAGCACCGATACCCAA
The DNA here is from genome assembly GCA_040756535.1 of Cyanobacteriota bacterium. Lineage (GTDB taxonomy): Bacteria > Cyanobacteriota > Cyanobacteriia > Cyanobacteriales > Coleofasciculaceae > JBFLZA01. The sequence continues at coordinate 5,471 of JBFLZA010000309.1, read as the reverse complement.
AACAGCTAAAACTCGTGGTCGATATTGCTGCACCTTGGCTGCCAACTGTTGATAACCTGCGATTAGTTCTGCCGCGTCTAATTCATCCGCCCTTGCTGTTGCTCGATCTACAATATTCGTCAGACCATACCCGAATTGCACAAGGTCGCCATCTTCAAACGGTGCAAGCAAGCGTTCTGTAAAGCCTGCCTCATGTAGTGTTGGCCAAAAGCGATTTCCCGGACGGGCAAAGTGATGTCCCGCTGCTGCACTGTAAAGACTAGGATTGATGCCACAGAATAAGACTTGCAACTCCGGCGCAATAATGTCTGGAACAGTCTTCCCAACCGCTGCACGAATTTCTTCTGGTGTAGGTTTGCGCTGCACAATCTCAACTTTGCCCAAAAATTTCTCACGATTTGCCAATGGTTCTCTCATTTTATAGATGCAGTAGCTAACTGAGGGTTTGGCACAATTAAGTCAGGCGATCGCTACTGCCCCAAAACGGTGGTTACAACTCGCTGAACCAGAAAGTTGGCATTGCACACAACTGAGATGAAGAGGCTGTTTTTGTGGGATGGGCGTCTCGACCGTCCTAAATCATTCCGGGGCAGGTGAAACGCCTACCCCGCAAGAGTCATCCCTGTATTATGCAATGCCAAAAATCTACCTCACCTAAGCCTCTCCCCAAGCACGCATTGATGAGTAAACACGCCGATCAAACTATCGCAGAACAGCTTCTTTCTGACCTAAGACGAGAGAGGCAGTTAGTTGATTTGATTATTAGAGGATGTGTCGAACTGCGGTGGGCGATCGCACAAGACGAAAAGGAGATTGCCGAAGCGATGATTTACAACGCCTTCGAGACTTATGCCGTTGAGCGAGGGATGTCACTCAAGGCGGCAGAGAGATTTTGCGAGCAACATCTACAAGAATTGATTCAATCTGTTCTAGCAGTACTGTAGTCAAGCAATCGCCCATCACTGATACCAATTCACTAAAAGCCTGCTACAAATGCTATTCTTCCCCCAAGATATCGGGGGGTTAGGGGGTCAATGTGTAGCGCAGTAAAAGTGAAATGGTATGAGATGCTAGAGGTTCAGATACCCGACTCATTAGAAAAGTTGAGTATCGACGCTTTACGAATCATTTAGAACTGCTATAGTTGTGAAATAAATCCATGAGAATTTGTGTATTTTCTCCTGGTTTACCCTGAGAGATAGGTAGCTCGTCAATTTGAACGACAGGCATAATCTCTTTAGTCGAAGATGTGATAAAAGCTTCATCACAACGACTCAGAGCGCTGTAATCAATGGGTTGCTCAACTATCTCGAATCGATTTTGTGCAAGCTCCAAAACCACATCCCTTGTGATACCCTTAAGGATGCTTTCTTCGGGTGTAATCAGTTGAGAGCCTCGAAAAACAAATAAATTTGTCGTCGTTCCTTCCAACACATGACCCTGTTGATTAACATAAAGAGCTTCAACAGCATGATTCAGTTTTGCTTGTTGGAGGGCACTAATAGCAGAGATATAACTCAAGCTTTTTGATTTAGGCAAAAACCGCTCAGTCTGCACAGTGATGACTTTGATTCCTTGTTCGTAATATTCCCTTGGATATTGGGAAACCGGAGTAACAACCACCATTAAACTGGGTTGACCCATAGGAGTGATAAAGTCAGCAGAAGAACCACCAGTAACGACAATCCGAATGTTAGCTTCTGGGAGATTATTGCGACTCAGTGTATCTTTGGCGATCGCTTCTATTTCCTCAGTTGACCAGGGTAAACTTAATCCGATTAAATTTGCTGAATTTTGCAGCCTTTGAACGTGTTCTCGCAGTTTAAAGGGCACCCCGTTATAAGTACGGAGAAAATCAAATACCCCATACCCTCGGACAATTCCTAAATCATTGAGGGGTAGGCAAGCTTGGTCAAATGCAATATATTTGCCATTCAAGTAACAGATGGGTTGAGTCATTTTATAGCAGGTATAACTCTTTTCTGCCATTTTATAGGAGAACTGAAACATCTCTAATATCATATCCGCTCAAATACTTATCATTAAGATAGACGCTCCAGACGCGGAGAGACTCCAGAGCTTTTTTTGTAACCAATCTGACGGATTTGAGAGTCCTTTGTCCTTGGTAACCAATGACGTGAAATCAAGGGACACTTCAGTCGCGAGATGAGCTTAACTCAATTTCGTTGCCATTTGGCTAAAAAGCTGCTGAGCATTCGTTTGAATAACTTCGTATCTCTCTAAAATGGGTTCAATTTCTTGTTCTTCCCGCTCCACATAATCATAGAACTGCACAAAAATTCGCTCAACTTCTTCGTAGATGAGGCTGAGTTTCTGATTTAAGCGATCGCTCACATCGCCTTTGAACCGATCTTTCTCCTTGTCCAACGCTTGTTCAAACCGCTGAATAATTCGATTCCTCTGCCATGCGATGCCAACGGCGAACACCACAACACCGATACCTGCAAAGGCAATCCCGATCGCATCCAAAATCGCTTCGGCAACCGTAAACTCAATAATCCGCAAAATCAACCCGCTAACGGCAACAAACGCTCCTCCAACAATTTCCGCAGCCATGTTGTCGGCGTTTGAGGACAAAGATTGAATCAGTCCATCATCTGTGAAAAGTCGATTCACTTTGCATTTAACGCCTTCAATGACTTCCTGACGACGTTCTAGAATCTTGATAGAAATGGTGCTGCTTTGAATTTGAGTGGTTTGGATGCTGTTGAGGTCTTGAGTTAGTCCTTCCAGGAGCTGGCGAACTCCATCAACAAAGTGCTGCGCTCCTTCATTAGAAACCTCTTCAAGAGAAGATTTCAGTTCTCGCTGACAGCGTTCTTTAAATCCATCAATCCATGCCTGCATGGAGGCATCTTTATTGAAGATGCCAGCAAATGAGCGCCGAATTACGGCAAATACCGAAAGGCTTTCTCGAAACTCGCGCTTAATTCGGGTTGAAATACTGTCGTATCTGCCGACGAGTCTATCTACAAGGTTGTCAATTTCATAGCGCGATCGCGTCTTACCCGCTTCAATTTGCTGTTTGATGCTTCCTACTGTTCGCTGATCTGAGTCTAGCTGAACTTGTAATGCCTGAATGTCACCCGCGAGGGAGTCAATAATTTTTTGAGTTGTGCCGCTAACTGATCGCAGTTTAATCTTATAGCTCTCCCCACTAGAAACCATATCTTTGATATAGTCTCTAACTTCACTAAAGCCGCTGCCCTCCTCATCATTTATCTCCCGTTCTGCCGAGGTAGCAAATATGATGGGAGACTTGATCTGTTTTTGATTCGCATATTCTTTAACCCGTTCAATATTTTTCTCTAAATCGGCTGGTTTGAGTAGGTCAGCTTGTTGTAAAATAAAGACAACCTTTTTTCGCCATTCAGCACTGACAAAGTCTAAGAAATCCCAGGCACTTTTCTGATACGGGTTTTTGCCAAACAACACAAAAAAGGTGAGGTCGCTGTTCGGAATATATCGTTCTGTAATAATTTGGTGCTCTTTAATAACAGTATTGGTTCCCGGTGTATCAACAATTGAGATATCTTTGAGAATCTCAAGGGGTAGCCCAATCTTTCTTAAGTTCGGCCCCATCGGTTGAACAAATCGCTCATCTGAATAAACAATTTGCTGAATTGAATCAGTACGGGGTTCAATGTCGGTTTCACAAACCTCTGCTTGCAATAAGGCATTGATGAAGCTGCTTTTACCTGCTTTCACTTCACCGACTACGACAAATAGAAAAGGCTCATTGATATTCTTTCTCAGGTTCTCAATTGTTTCTCGTAACGTGGCATTGTTGATGTCGGCAGCCAACTGTTGCACGGTGTGGAGCAAGTTGTCCAAATGCGAGCGGTAATCTTGTAAGGCTTCATCAACAAACTGGCTGCTCATCGTGCCTCTCCTCAAGCTAATGGCTGTAGATTCTTGCATCTGCTCCCATTAATAGAGTAAGGATGCTGGCAGCGTAAGTTCCTAAAGAGGCAAAATCTCTACCTATGTAGGGTGATACGATCAAGGCGATTGCCTGCGGCAGTCTACGCGATCGCACTCTACTGACTATGCATCGAACCTTCATTCCTGGCATTGCTCCACCCGAAATAGAATCTGAACCTGCTTGGTGGTTCGCCTTTGTTGGCAATAAACTGCTGGTTCACCTCGAAGGGACGGTAAGCCAAATTCCTAACCTAATCAGCCTGACAGAGATTGGCTTGGTGCCTGTGCGAACCCAATTTCTCGGTATCCTACACGGTTGTCCTTGTTACTCGGCAGAACTACCCAAGGATGCAGCCATACCATCAGATATGGCTTTGGGTGGACTGCGCGAATTGTACGGAACCTTAGACGAAGACTTGTTTGTGCTGAGCGGTCGTGCCATTCAGATTGTAGAGTGGGATCGCACCCATCAGTACTGCGGACACTGCGCGACTCCGACAACCCAATTACCCCATGAGCGTGCCAAGCGTTGCCTCAAATGTGGATTAGTTAATTATCCCCGTCTCTCGCCTGCAATCATTGTCCTCATCTCTCGTGGTGAAGAACTCCTGTTAGCTCGTGCCCATCGATTTCCCATCGGGATGTACAGTATACTTGCGGGATTCGTGGAACCAGGAGAATCGTTGGAAGAGACGGTGGTGCGGGAAGTTCGCGAGGAAGTTGGGATTGAGGTTAAAGACATTCGCTATTTTGGCTCACAACCCTGGCCATTTCCCAACTCCCTGATGATTGGGTTTACTGCTACCTATGCTAGTGGTGAAATTGCGATCGCACCAGAAGAATTAGCAGATGCCGCCTGGTTTAGCAAACACAACTTACCTCAGCTTCCTCCTAAACTGAGCATTGCCCGAAAACTCATCGATTGGTTCATCTCGACTCACTAACCAAGCAGCACAGAATCCAGTAAGGGCACGGCATTGCCGTGCCCCTACAAACAATGTGTATTCCACTCAATTGAGAGCCGCCGTATTTAGCCTAAACCCTACATCCGCGTGTTCTCACATAATCCGGAGTGGCATCTGTATAAAAAGTACGAATACCGCCGTTCTTAGCCACAAAAATGTTAGCAAATGTTTTCCCGTCGTCAGTAACACTCAGAAGGCAGGCTTGGCTTTCTGACCCTAAATTAGGGTTGTCTTTGTAGGCTTTCGCGGCAATCCCTAAAATTTCTTCCGCATTCAAGGTATAACCATATCCTTTTATGGGAGATTTCACTTCGCGATCGCCCACCAACATCACTACACCCATCGAATATACAGCACCGGGTTCAACTTCTGCCCTATTGTCGGCATTGGGTAAACGTCCGGCTAAACCTCTGTTTTGCAAATCTAGGTAGCGTCCCGCAAAATGCAATCCACCGATGTTTCTTTGGTTAGGTTCGCCGCAGAAGACATGATCAAAGCCGTGAGCTTTAAACCAAATATCAGTTAAATCATCGAGAAATTCACTATCAGAAGTCCGTCCTG
>JBFLZA010000308.1:0-10198 GCA_040756535.1 Cyanobacteriota bacterium | reverse complement strand
GAACAACAACCCACAGGACAAACCCAAGCGCCTCTATCCCTACCTAAGGCACCACCCCCTACCGAACCCATTAATCAAAAACCGATTGAAAGCTCTGCACCACTGCCTCCACCCGAAGCAGCACAGCCCAAAAAAATCGCACCGGAAACCTCCAATAGTGAAAATCAAAGCAAAGTTGAGCCTCCTCCCCCAACCAACAGCACGGATAATTTATAAGGAGTCGTGCTTATAAATTGCACCCTTGTGAGGAAAGGGGAAAGGGGAAAGGGAAAGAGGAAAAAGTCATAAATCAAGCCTTTCGCTTTTTTTACCCTCATCCGAGTTACTTGCTTTGTTCCGGTAGGGTTGTTCTCCCAAGGAAGTAGGGACATTACGATAGATCAGGGTCGCGTTGGGGTGACGCTCTCTAAAAATAGTGACTATAATGGGGAATATAAGACATGGGGCCTTAATGGTTTCGACGTTTTGGCGAAAGCTGCCCTGTGATACAGGTCGAGAGTGAGTCTCCTCTCGTAAATCAAAGGCTCAAAAAAAAAGTAAATGCGAATAACATCGTAAAATTTGAGCGTGTAGCTGTCGCTGCGTAAAAAACTCTAAACAAGTTACGCTCGTCTGTAGTTCGACTCCGTTAAGGATTACAGACAAACCCCAACGGATGCTCTAGTTAACTGCCTTTGGTCGGTTGGCTAGCAAAGATATCACCAAAGAATCCTGTCATCCGGGATAATGGATGGTTCCCGCCCTGAGGATCAGATGGGCTAAGCCTGTGAATGAGCGGGAGGTCAATACCCAAGGCGGACACGGGTTCAATTCCCGTAGGCTCCACTTTTAAATCTCTGCCGAACACCTCATACTATTGAAGTATGAGGTTGTTTTTTATATAAAACTGGAGGAACTCCATCGCGGCTTGTAGCTATTTCAGACAAAATCACCTTGACTGCCTTCCCAGTAAGGGGTTTACCTGTTACAGGAGTCGCGAAGAGTAGGAAAATTGTGGACAAAACCCTTGACGGAGATGTCGAGCGATCGCTGTTAAAATCTAAGGTTCAGGTCTTTCTACTTGAAACATTATGGGCAACACCTTCGGGCATCTGTTTCGCATTACAACATTTGGGGAATCCCATGGCGGTGGTGTAGGGGTTGTGATTGATGGATGTCCTCCAAAACTGGAAATTTCTACCGAAGAAATTCAGTTTGAATTAGATCGGAGGCGTCCGGGTCAAAGTAAAATTACGACACCCCGTAAAGAAGCAGATACCTGTGAAATTCTCTCTGGGGTGTTTGAAGGGAAAACGTTAGGAACGCCGATCACAATTTTGGTACGGAATAAAGACACCCGTCCCCAAGATTATGACGAGATGCAGCAAAAGTATCGCCCTTCTCATGCTGATGCCACGTATGATGCCAAATACGGTATCCGCAACTGGCAAGGTGGAGGACGCTCCTCTGCACGGGAGACAATTGGCAGAGTTGCGGCGGGTGCGATCGCAAAAAAAATTCTCAAACAAGTTGCTAATGTAGAAATTATTGGCTACGTCAAGCGGATTCAAGATTTAGAAGGCATTGTTGACCCCAATACCGTTACCTTAGAACAAGTAGAAAGTAACATCGTCCGCTGTCCTGATTCAGAAAGTGCAGAACGGATGATTGAACGCATTGAACAAATTGGGCGTAGCGGCGATTCATTGGGGGGCGTGGTTGAATGCGTTGCCCGAAATGTACCTAAAGGCTTGGGAGAACCAGTATTCGATAAACTAGAAGCAGATTTAGCGAAGGGGGTGATGTCCTTACCCGCTAGTAAAGGATTTGAAATTGGTTCTGGCTTTGCTGGAACGCTGCTTGCAGGCAGTGAACACAATGACGAATTTTATATCGACGAAACGGGCGACATTCGCACATTAACCAACCGTTCTGGCGGCATTCAGGGTGGCATTAGTAACGGTGAGGCCATTATTTTGCGAGTAGCCTTTAAACCCACTGCTACTATACGAAAAGAACAGCGCACTGTGACCAACGCTGGTGAAGAGACAATACTAGCCGCTAAAGGCCGTCACGACCCTTGCGTCTTACCTAGAGCCGTGCCTATGGTAGAAGCAATGGTCGCTTTAGTATTATGCGATCACCTGCTACGTTATCAGGGTCAGTGCCGTACTTTAAAGCCTTAAATTAACAATGGAAACAAGTCCTTCCTCTGAGTTTGTGGTTCAATTCTGGGGAGTTCGCGGCAGCGTGCCCTCCCCCGGAAAAGATACAGTCCGCTATGGCGGCAATACCTCCTGTGTCGAAATGCATGTAGGTGGAAAACGCCTCATTTTTGATGGGGGCACGGGGTTGCGAATGCTAGGTAAAAGTTTAGAGCCTTCGCAGCCTGTTGAAGCCTATTGGTTTTTTACTCACTATCACTGGGATCACATTCAAGGTGTGCCCTTTTTCACTCCAGCCTTTGTGGAAGGCAACACGTTGCATATTCATGGGGCAGCACCGGAGGGGGCAACCATGAAAAAGCATTTCTACGATCGCGTTTTGCACGCAAATTCCCCTGTACCCGTCAAAGAAATACAAGCGAATTTAAAGTACTATGACTTAGTCTGTGGCGATACGATGACACTAGATGATATTACTATTGAAACGGGTCGCCTCAACCACCCTAATGGCGCAATGGGGTATCGGGTGACATGGCAGGGGCATTCGGCTTTCTACTGCACCGATACCGAACATTTTCCCGATCGCCTTGATGAAAATGTGGTGCATCTAGCTCGCGATGCCGACTTGATTATTTACGATGCCATGTATACCGATGAGGAATACCACAGCCCCAAAACTCCCAAAGTGGGTTGGGGGCATTCGACTTGGCAGGAAGGGGTAAAAGTGGCAAAGGAAGTCGGGGCGAAGCGATTGGCTATCTTTCACCATGAACCGAGTCACACCGATGATTTTCTGGATAAGGTGGAGTTGGAAGTCACAGATACCTTTGATGGTGCGTTCTTGGCACGAGAAGGCATGGTTGTTCACTTGACTTGAATGATTTATTCACCCGTCGGCGTCTTGAGGAGATTAAAAATTCGTAATTCGTAATTCGTAGTTCGTAATTCGTAATTAACGCTTCCGTTGGGGATTTGACCCCACCTAAACCTGGGCGACCTGATCGATGTCAGGGACTCTAACCCATCTACTATGAGACTCTTGCCCATCAAGTTCCGTAAATTTCTTGGTTTCTTGGCAATCACTGTTCTAGTTGGTGTAGGAGTAGCTGTGATTGCCTGGAACCAGCCCTCTGTTCTCACCGTTTCTGCAACACATCCGAGTGCTACAAACGCTAATGCTATCAGTGCCAAACCGATTGAGCGATCGCTATTCGGTATGCACATTGCTGATTCTGATAAAATCCCTTGGCCTGCAATCCCTTTTGGCAGTTGGAGATTGTGGGATACAGCAACTCGTCACGGGATGGCATTTTGGGCTCATTTAGAGCGACAAAAAGGTCAATGGGACTTTAGAACCCTCGATCACTGTGTAGAACTCGCCCAACGTCATAAAGTCGAACTTCTCTACACAATGGGAATGTCTCCCCAATGGGCTTCCGCCCGTCCAAACGATGATGCGCCCTACGGTAAAGGCCCTACTCCGGCTGAACCGAAAAATATGGAAGATTGGCGCAACTATGTCCGCACCGTGGCCACCCGCTATAAGGGCAAAATCCGCTATTACGAACCTTGGAACGAACCCAATCTTAAGCGTTTTTTTAGTGGCAGCGTTGACCAGATGGTTGCCTTGACCCGTGAGACCTATACTATCCTCAAGCAGATCGATCCCTCCATTACCGTAGTGGTTCCAGCTTTGTCTACTAATACTCAAGGTCTGCAATGGTTGGATGAATTCTTTAGTAAGGGAGGAGGGAAGTATGCCGATGTCATTAGTGCCCACTTCTACCCTAAAAAAGGCAGAGATCCAGAAGACAACCTATCACTCATTCGGGACGTTCAAAACATAATTGCTAAGCATGGATTGGAGCAAAAGCCCTTATGGAACACCGAGACAGGCTATGGCAACAAGCAGAAAAATGACTTCTATTCGGATGAAGAGAGCATGGCGATTATTGCCAGAACTTATATTTTAAATTGGGTGTTGGGAATTGAGCGTTTTTACTGGTATGCCTGGGATAATCGTAATGTGATAACGCTGTTAATGGTTGAGGAGGATAATAAAACCTTAACACCTGCCGCTAAGGCTTATGCTGAAATTCAAAAATGGTTGGTGGGTTCACGGATAAAAAAATGCGAACCAGACAGAAAGAAAACCTGGATGTGTGAATTGACTGGAGAAGGTGGAAATACGAATTGGATTGTCTGGAATCCAAAGCACGAACAAAGTTTAAAAATACCTGAAAAAATCAGTATACAACAAATATATAGTTTATACGGCGAAAAAACAGTTTTACCCGATAATCGACGGTTAAAAGTGGGTCGATTACCAATCTTGTTGAGCCAAGGCTAAGGTTTTTTCAATGAATTCAGTACTAGATATAGAAATTCTCAATGGAATGGCACTAACGCCAGTCGGTTTATAGTGGGCGATCGATTCGCCAGAAAGCATCAGGAAGAATATTTCATATCTAGTCCGTCTAATCAGCCCTAATAAAAACTCTGTTTGCGTCCCCGTGTCCGGAGCGTCTGGAGCGTCTGTCCTAACGATATGTATTCAAACGGAATCAATCTCACTCCGGCTCAAAGCGATCGCAAAATGGCTCATGCCGTATGAGCTGTTTTTGGCACAACTCTCCGGATTTTGATTGAGGTTGCAGAAAAGAATACAAGAGATAGCCCAAGCCACTGCCAATTCACCGACAACTATTGTAGGTGGCATGATAGCACTCCTATCTCACCCCTTATGTTGCCAAAGTGAAAAGAGTTTTACTCAAGCACGGAACAGGAGAAAGTTATGGTAATGCAGCCTACATATAGTAGCGGTATTATGGACAACCAAACCATTGAAATTTCTCAGGAAAGCTTGCGGTCTATTTTAAAACAGATTGAAGCTGACTTGATTGAAAGTGAAGTTTATCGCCGCACAATGGCTGGATTACAAACGATGTTAGGGGAGGCATCCAGCACCGCCCAAATTTTGATCAAGGCAGTAGGGCGAGAAGCGGTTCGCTTGACCTTCCAGGAAATAGCCAGACAGTATAAAGTTGTTCCCGTGCCTTCTGAAAAAAACCATCAATCTAGCCAAACCGAGTATGAATTTTCCCAGAAAGTAGAAAATTTAGCACAGGAAGAGTCAAACGCAACTCTACCCTCTTGGCAAGAATTAACCTCCTTAGAAGAGATCACTCAACCCTCGAGTCCAGGGTCTCGCCCTAGTGGTGAACGTCAGCCGAATAAAAAACGGAACAAGACGGAACTAGCTGAACAAAAAGCAGTACAAGAACGGGAAGAACGGTTGCGTCAAGTCGGTCATCAATTGATGCAGGCACGTCAAGCTAAGTCCCTTAGCATCGATCAACTGCACCGCCAAACTCTCGTACCACCGCATCAAATTGTCGCCTTGGAAACCGGTCGCCTCGATCACTTGCCGGAGGATGTTTACATTCGCGGTTTTATTCGTCGAATTGCTTTTGCTTTGGGGTTGAATGGTGCAATGCTGATTGATTCTATCCCGGAACCCGATCTAGTGAAAGCGGCTGTTCCCTCTTGGTATAACTCTATACCTGTGCCAGGATTTCAAATCAATTCAATGCATTTGTATATTGGCTATACAGCGCTCATTGCGGGAGCTGTAGGGGGTTTGAGCTTAATGTCGAAGCAAGCCTCGCCTGGAGTAACGGCTGCACCTGAACCGGCTGGTTCTTCTCAGTCAACCATTTCTCCTAAAACTGAACGTAAAGCAGCAACTAACAAGCCTGGACTACAATCGGGTGCAGCTGGAGTAAAAGCTGGAGGCGATATTGCTCCACCGGAGGCGATTCAATAAGTTGAACATAGGTTGAAAGTTGAAGGTTGAAGGTTGAAGGTTTGAAGGTTTGAACTACTTGATGTTTTAGCGATATGCTTCTCATCGGGTGAGCTTGACAATGGCTGCCACTAACTCATCGGGCTCAACAGGTTTAGCAAGGTGTAATTGGAATCCATGGGCTAAGGCACGTTCTCGATCTTCTTGTCTGGCGTAGGCTGTTAGGGCCACAGCAGGAAGAAATTTGTTGCCTTGTGCTTCTAATGCTCGGACACGAGCAATAAGCGAGTAGCCATCTTCTTCGGGCATACCAATATCACTCACTAGTACATCAGGAGGCGAGGCAATAATCGATTGAAGTGCCTCACTGACCGACTTCACGGTTGCCACTTGTGCCCCTTCTTGTTCGAGTACTATCCGGAAATATTCTAGGGCATCAGGTTCATCATCCACAACGAGTATCTGTCGGCCTGCAAGTGCCAAGGTAGTAGAGGAAGAGGCTCTTGCTTCCAATCGGGACGTTGATGTTTCCCATTCCTCTTGTTGCCAGTAGAGGCTTTGCCTCGGCAGTTGCGCGGTGAAGGTTGACCCCATACCTGGACCTGGACTTTCGCACCAAACGGTGCCACCGTGCAATTCAACCAAATGCCGGACGATCGCTAAGCCTAATCCTAATCCACCATGCGATCGCGTTGTGCTGCCTTCTGCTTGGCGAAAGCGATCGAAGATATAAGGAATTACATTAGCGGGTAACCCTTTCCCCGTATCCTGTACTCGGATTTGCACAGCGCTATCCAGCCATTCCAAATAAATACTTACGCGCCCATGAGGTGAGGTAAACTTAATCGCGTTGGAGAGTAGATTCCAGATTACTTGCTGCAAGCGATCGGGATCGCCGTTTACCGATCCCATTGCCGATTCGAGAACTGATTCTAGTTCAATTCCTTTTGCATCAGCTGCAGGTTGAACGGTTTCGATCGCTCGTTCAATAATCCGATTCAGATCGAGAGGGCAGATATTTAAACGCAATTGCCCCCGAATAATGCGGGAGACATCGAGCAAATCCTCTATCAGTTGGGTTTGCACATGAGCATTGCGTTCGATGATTTCCAGGGCACGCGCTGCTTTTTCTGCATTGAATCTCTGTCTGCGGAGCAGACTCGTCCATCCAAGAATCGAATTAAGAGGCGTCCGTAGCTCATGGGAAAGGGTTGCTAAAAATTCATCTTTTAAGCGATTTGCCTGTTCTGCTTGGGCCCGTGCCTGTTGCTCGCGAGCTAAAAACTGCTGACGTTCTTCTTCTGCTTGTTTGTGTTGAGTGACATCTTCAATGGCTCCTTCGTAGTACAGTATTTTTCCCGTTTTATCGCGAATCGCACGAGCATTATGACGCACCCAGATCCGAGTCCGTTCAGACTTATCTGTGGACTCAGCGCCATTTCCTCTAGCGGCGTCCTTGATGCAATCAGTGTTGTCGGTACGCTTTACACAATCGCATCGATATAAAGGCATTTCCAAGTCTTTTATCATGCCTTCTGTCTCTATGCGATGCTGCCACAAGCGTTGAGCTTCCAAATCAAAGTGGTGTTCTAGTATCCCCCTGTCAAGTAAAGTTTGCAAATTGTCATATCCCAAGAGCTGCAAGAGGGCCGAGTTGGCTTCCAGAACCTGTCCTGTAGGAGTCATCCGGTAAAGCCCGATGGGTACTCCTTCAAACAAGCGTTGGTAGCGGCTTTGAGCCTCTTTGAGGGCTTGACGCTCCATCATTCGCTCAAGAGCTGCTCGCACGGCTACAGCCAAACGAGTGTAGTGATTCGGGGTTTTGATGATGTAATCCTCAAGCCCTGATTTCATTGCCTCGACAGCGACTTCTTCATTGCCAGTGCCAGTAAACATGACGACTGGGCAATCGGGGTAATGGTTTTTCACTGCTCGCAAAATTGACAACCCATCTGTCCAACGCAGACGATAATCGGTAATCACTAAATCAAAATTGTCTTGCTCCAATGCTTGCTCGAATTGGACAGCATCAGTAATTTCGTGCACCTGAAGGTGAGCCAATTCCTGTTCTAGTTTGCGCCGAGCTAGCGTGCGGTCATCCGGATTATCATCAATGAGCAGAAGACGTACAGGGGTTTTCATCTTTAAGAAGTAGGCTGTCAATTAATGTAGGTGAGGTGGGAATTCCCGAACTAGAAATTAGGCATTTGCTGAAAGTTGAGAGATAGTCAAGTCGCTTCGCTCCAATTCAAAATTCTTGCATTATCAATTCACGCATTAAAGACAAAACTCCACTGGTGTAACCCCCTTTCATCTTGGCAAGTCTCTATCTCTCCATATCCCTATCTCCCCATCCAGAGTCTGTCATAAAGGAGGTTTCGTCACTGGATTTGGTATGATATCAAGTCTGTTTAAGTAGTCATCCTAAAAACTCTCTTCGCGTCCGGAGTGTCAGGAGCGTCTCTATATAAGATAAACATCAAACGGACAGGATATGACTCCCACCTTTTGTGGTATTGTTTACATCCCACTCTAAGAGTGCGGTTTACCTACTTATACGTGATTCGTTGTTAGTTTTTAGCAGATTTTGACTTAGCACCGAAACCTTTTAGAGGAAACTTTACAAGAATATTTTCTCATTACTTTTCAAAAATCAGTAACTAATAATCAAGAATTAACAACTATAGGTTATTCTGTATGATCGGTTTCTCATTGAGCATTAACCAGTAAAGCTCAAGAGTACTCACCATTTCGATAAAAGCACTAAAATCTACAGGTTTAACGAGATAGGAGTTTACGCCTAACTCATAAGCTCGATTGATATCTACTATCTCTCTTGATGACGTGAGAATGACAACGAGCAAGCGTTTCAACTCCGGCTGTTGTCGGAGCCATTCTAGCACTTCAAGCCCCGATCGCAGAGGCAGTTTTAAATCCAGTAAGATCAGGTCGGGTAAAGGATACTGTTCCAAGTTAGTGTAAGGGGCTTGATGCTGTAGATAGGCGATCGCAGCCTCTCCATTTTCCACCACCAGCAAGTTATGGGGCAGGTTCAATCGGTTACAGGCACGTTCAAACAAAAAAATATCATTCCTATCATCCTCTACCAGCAAAATATTGAAACGTGTCTTGTTCATCGTAATTCGCGTGAGACTCCGGCTTGGTGCATTAGCGGAGCGAGCCGAAGGCTAGCAATCCAGAAAAGAATAGCAGTTAGGGCGCGACACGCCAACCATCAATGAATGCTTGCTTTAGAAGCTTGATCGGTTCCAATCTCCCGGTTACTGCGTTGAACCGGAAGTCATTGACTCGCTTGCTGTTGAGGAAGCTTTGTGTACTTCTAGCCAAAATCGGCTTCCTTGTCCAATTGACGACTCCACTCCCGAATATCCCCCCATACGTTCCATTCCTTTGCGAACAATAGCTAAACCGATGCCACTACCCGGATAAGTCTCTTGACCATGTAAGCGTTCAAACACCTTGAAAATCCGCTCTTGGTATTCTGATTTGATCCCAATACCGTTATCTTCAACCCACAGACGTATCCATTTTGTGGAGGATATAGAATCTTTTTGGGGTAACAATAGATTTTCTGGGGTGCGGTCATAAGGAGCTAGTATTTGTTGAGGTGAGGCCGCGCTTTCTCCCCTATCTCCTCCTCTACTCTCTACCTCTTCTACCCAAATGTGCACTTGAGGTTGCACGGGATTAGGCACAAACTTCAGAGCATTACTGAGCAAATTACCTACAATCTGGATCAGAGTACTTCGATGACCCAATACTTTTGGTAAAGGGGACAGTCCTTTTGCTCCCACTGTAATTTGAGCTTGGGTGTCTTCAATCTCTGAGTTGAGTTGAGCAAGTACCTCAGCAATCACCCATTCCAGACTCACGGGTTGGAGATGCAGTTCGGCACGACTAATACGGCTATAAGCCAGTAAGTCTTGAATCATCTTGTCCATCCGCTGTGCGGCAGCGACAATGCGTTGGCTATACTTTTGACCCAACTCACCTAGCTGTTGAGCACAGTCTTCTTGTAAGGCGTTGGCAAAACCTTGCATAGCCCGCAGGGGTGCTCTCAAATCGTGGGAAACCGTATAGGAAAATGATTCTAGTTCGGCGTTAATGTCTTGAAGTTTAGCTGTACGCTCTGCAACACGCTGTTCAAGTTGGCTTGTGTAGTTGAGAAGCTGCTGTTGTAGTCGGTATTGCTGAAGAGCGATCGCTAATTGAGTCGCCCCTTCTTGCG
>JBFLZA010000307.1:0-10204 GCA_040756535.1 Cyanobacteriota bacterium | reverse complement strand
TGCTACCGCAGGACGTGATGGCACAGCCCGGTTATGGAATCTCTGCGGTCAGCAGTTAGCTGAATTTAAGGGACATCTTGGTGAGGTCAGGAGTGTGAGTTTTGGCCCTGATGGCAAGATGCTTGTTACCGCAGGACGTGATGGTACGGCCCGATTATGGAATCTCTGTGGTCAGCAGTTAGCGGAATTTAAGGCGCATCAGTATGGGGTCAATAGCATAGCTTTTAGCCTCGACGGCAAGAGGCTTGTTACCGCAGGAAGTGATGGCATAGCCCGGTTATGGAATCTCTGCGGTCAGCAGTTAGCTGAATTCAGGGGACATCTGGGTGAGGTGAATAGCGTCGCTTCTAGCCCCGATGGCAAGATGCTTGTTACCGCAGGACGTGATGGTACGGCCCGATTATGGAATCTCTGTGGTCAGCAGTTAGCGGAATTTAAGGCGCATCAGTATGGGGTCAATAGTGTAGCTTTTAGCCCCGATAGCAAGATGCTTGCCACCGTCGGACATTATAGCCCAACTAAGTTGTGGCGGGTGAATGGATTAGATGAACTGCTGGCACAAGGTTGCGACTGGCTCAAAGATTACGTTGCCGCAAATCCGGAAGAGCAAAAAGTCCGAGAAATCTGCAAATCCTATAACCTCGGATAACCTTGGTTATCAGTTTGCTCAATGATTAAAGTTCCTCTTCTGGATAGTAAAGAATGGTTCCATAATCCCCTATGGCAATGACTTCATCATCTTTACACAAAATGTTAATTATTATTTTTATTGCTTAATAAAAATCAACAGCAAAAACTTTTTAATCCGAGTTAAGGGGCAACTGAAGCCGCTGAGAATGTTGGCATAGAATGACTAAAAAATAAACCCTATCGTTTAACTTTAATCATAAATTTGAGCTATATTTCTTTTTTTATAAAACTAATCTTTGGCAGAAGAATAAGCATAAAATAAGGGAATGCCCTACTGCCTGAGACAATCAGTTACAGGGAACATGAACAATAACAGCAATCAATCCACCGAAAGAAATAAATCGCTGGTTCAGGCAATCCATTCGGCTGTTCAGGGTCGAGCTCGGTATAAGGTCAATGGACTTCATGATTCTGAGTCTCTGTGTACCTACCTCGAATTTAGACTTCTCAACTCAAAAGGCATCAGAAAAGTTGCAGCCAGTCCGGTAACGGGTAATATTCTGGTGGTTTTTACTCCGTTACACAGCTATGGGGATATTGCGGCGCTAATTGAAAAAATCGTATCACAGTACAGTAAAAAGCGCAGGGGGAATTATGTAGGGAAAAACCCTGCGGTTAATCCAAATCAAGAACAGAGCAAAAAATCAGCGATAAGCACAAAAAAATTACAAAAGTTGATGACATCTGCTCAGGAGCAAAGGGTGAAACCCTGGCATCTTCTTGAAGCAGATTCAATTATTAGTGAGTTTAAAACATCGAATACATCAGGATTATCGAAAAAGTCTGCTGAAGAAAACCTGAAGAGATACGGTCCCAATATTCTGCCCGAAGCGGTTCCTCGCTCAGGCTGGAGTATTTTTATCGACCAGTTTAAATCGCCTCCAGTTGCCATGCTTGCTGTCGCGGCGGCCTGTTCGATCGCAACGGCAGGAGTAGCGGATGCTGCGGTAATTATGGGGGTTGTGGTCATTAATGCCCTGATTGGATACGCCACAGAAAGCCAGTCAGAAAAGATTATTCATTCCCTCAAATCCCTGGTTAGACCCTCGGCTTTTGTGTTGAGAGAAGGTAACGTTAAAGAAATCAGCGCCCAAGAAATAGTCTTAGGAGATGTTCTCGTCCTCAAACCCGGCAGTTATGTAGCGGCAGATGCGAGACTGATTACAGCCAAGCGTCTGAATATTGATGAATCTGCGCTAACGGGTGAAAGCTTGCCGGTTGCTAAAACCACTAAACCCTTAACCCAGGAAAATGTCCCCTTAGGCGATCGCATCAATATGGTGTACATGGGGACATTAGTGACAGGAGGGCAAGGGCTAGCCGTCGTTGTGGCGACCGGAAAATATACGGAGATGGGCAAAATTCAAGCCCTCGTCGGTGAGGCGGAAATCCCTGAAACCCCGATGCAAAAACAACTTGACCAAGCAGGCAGTCAGTTGGTCATTATCTCAGGGGTGGTTTGCGGGGGTGTCTTTGCGATCGGGCTACTGCGGGGATATGGTTTGGTCGAAATGCTCAAAACATCCATCTCTTTGGCAGTAGCCGCCGTTCCGGAAGGACTGCCAACGGTTGCCACCACCACCCTAGCCTTGGGTATCGCCCAGATGAGGCAGCACCATGTCCTCATCCGTCGTCTCGATGCCGTAGAAACCTTGGGTTCGGTGCAGACGATTTGCATGGATAAAACCGGAACCATCACAGCGAACAAGATGTCCGTTGTGCAACTTTATGCAGATACAACGCGCCTCAAGGTAACGGAAGGCAAGTTGATGGCAGGAAAGGAATCGATTAATCCTTACACTCGCGATGAACTCTTAAAGCTGATTCATGTTTTAGTGCTGTGCAATGAAAGTGAAGTGAATGGGAAGGAGGGTGAGTATACCGTCTCAGGTTCTTCAACGGAGAATGCCCTGATTGATTTAGCCTTGACTTCAGGGGTGGATGTGAATGCTTTGAGGGAAAGGCATCCCGTGTTGAAGATCGAGCATCGCTCCGAAGCGCGGAATTATATGACGACGCTTCATGCTACCCCCGATCGCGAAAAGTTGATTGCCGTCAAAGGCAACCCCAGCGAAGTGCTAGCCTTGTGCGGGGCTTATATAAAAGATGGGAAGATTCAGCCCCTAACTGATGAAGACAGGCAAGCGATCGAAATTGAAAACGATCGCATGGCTGGTAATGGGCTTAGAGTACTTGGGGCAGCTTACCTCGTTGATCACCCAGACGATATTCACGATCGCGAAGACTTAATTTGGCTCGGTTTGGTTGGGATGGCAGACCCCATCCGCCCTAGAGTAAAAGAATTGATGGGTCAATTCCATCAGGCCGGCATCAATACAGTGATGATTACAGGCGACCAAAGCCCAACCGCCTATGCCATTGGTAAGGAATTGAATTTGAGCCAAGGGGAATCCCTGGAAATCCTTGACTCCACTCGCCTGAGCAACCTTGACCCGGAAGTGATGAAGACTTTGTGCGATCGCGTACAGGTCTTTGCTCGAATTAGTCCTGCCCACAAACTGCAAATCGTCCAATCCCTACAAAGTGCAGGCAAGGTTGTTGCCATGACCGGCGATGGTATCAACGATGCCCCAGCCTTGAAGGCGGCTGACGTGGGTGTAGCAATGGGGCATACAGGCACAGATGTCGCTCGTGAAGTCGGGGATGTCGTCCTGGAAAACGACAACCTGGAAACCATGATCATTGCCGTCAGTCAGGGACGAACCATCTACAACAACATCCGAAAATCAGTCCGATTCCTGCTCTCAACCAACATGAGTGAGATCATTGTGATGCTAGCCGCTACGGCAGGCGGAATTGGTCAGCCCCTGAATGCCATGCAACTTTTGTGGTTGAACTTGGTGACCGATATCTTCCCCGGACTCGCCCTTGCCCTAGAGCCACCCGAACCGGATGTCCTCACCACACCTCCCCGCAATCCCGACGAACCTATTATCAAAACCTCTGACTTCCAGAGAATTTTCTTCGAGTCAGCCACCATTTCCGTCAGTACATTGGGAGCATACGGCTACGCCATCACCCAATATGGCATCGGGCCAGAAGCCAGCACAATCGGTTTTATGAGTCTAACCATGGCGCAGCTACTTCACGGCTATAGCTGTCGTTCTCAAACCCACAGTATTTTTAGTTCAGAAAAACTGCCGCCCAACCAATACTTAAATATCGCCATTGGTGGCTCATTTGGTCTACAACTCGTAGCTGCTGCTATACCAGGACTCAGGGGTCTTCTCCAACTGACACCCATCAATATGATGGATAGCGCCGTCATCGGAGCGAGCGCATTGCTACCCCTTTTGGTTAATGAAGCCACAAAAGAAATCACATCTACCTATTTAAAGGAGGACAAAAATAACTTACCTCTTTTGCCCCCTTTCCTAACCCAGAAAGAGGAGAAACAACAAACTTCCGTTTCCCACCCCTCAGAGGGAGGAGTCAAAGAACCATCCAGCATCCCAGTTTAAAAGCTTATCCGCAACGACCCACCATTTTAGATTTTAGATTTTAGATTTTGGATTAGAGAAAGCCTGAATCAAGCAAATCTCAGAAATTCAAATAGGGCGAGTTCAAATTCAAATGGTATGACCACTCAATATCTGTGTGCATCTGTGTGCATCTGTGGTTTCAATTCTCTTCAAAAACCGTAGGGTGAGCACTGTCCATTAACAATTCAATCAGGAGCTTAACGAACACCCACCCAAGCCCACCCGAAGACTGAAAAGCTTTTTTGATCTAAGTAGGGAGCAAAAATAACCCAGGGGGAAAGTATGAAAAAAGACTTCATGTTCACATCGGAATCCGTAACCGAAGGACATCCCGATAAGCTTTGCGATCAAATCAGCGATGCAATTGTAGATCATTTCCTGCGGCGAGACCCCTATTCTAGAGCCATTACAGAATGTGCTGTATCCACCGCCATTCTCTTCGTCGCCGCCCGGTTTGAATCTGATGCCATTGTCGATTTCACTAAAATAGCTCGACAGGTAATCAAGCAGGTGGGTTATGAGGAAGCTGACTTTAATGGCAAAACCTGTAGCATCTTAACGAGTCTCAAGGAATTACCCCCTAGTGAATATCGGTACGGGGATGAAAAGAAATTATCAGAAGAGGAAATAGAGCGAATTCCTGTAAATGATCAGGTCACTGTTTTCGGATTTGCCTGTAATCAAACGCCTGCTCTCATGCCACTTCCCATCGAGTTAGCGCATCAGTTAGCCCGAAGATTAGCGGACGTGAGGCAAAAAACGATAATACCCTATCTTGCCCCTGATGGCAAAACTCAGGTAGGAGTCGAATATAAAGACCGTAAACCCTACAGAATTCACAGCATTACTGTGATTGCTAGTCAGAATCAAGCATCAAGAGGTTGTACTCCTGATTTAAAGCAATTACAGCATGACATTAGAGAAAGCATCATTGATTTTGTCTTTGAAGATGAAGTCATTAAGCCTGACAAACAGACCAGAATCTTCATCAACTCTGATATTCCCTTTGGCATCGGCGGCCCCTCTGCCCATTCTGGGTTAACCGGGAGAAAAAATGCGATCGATACCTACGGAGAATATTCACGCCATAGTGGTGCCGCGCTAAGTGGAAAAGACCCAACACGCATTGATCGAGTTGGAGCATATGCTGCTCGTTATGCGGCTAAAAATGTAGTGGCAGCCGGTCTTGCTGATGAATGCGAGGTTCAGTTAAGCTACTCAATCGGACTTTCCAGACCGGTCAGCATTCAAGTCGAAACCTTTGGCACGGGCAAAATACCAGATGAAGACATTACCGTACTCTTAGAAAAGTATTTTGATTTTCGCCTTGCAGGAATCATCCGGCAGTTCAACTTGAGATTTCTACCTTCATTGATTAAAGGCGGATTCTACAGACAACTTGCTGCCTATGGTCATGTGGGCAGAATCGATCTTGGGCTGGTTCCCTGGGAGATGACGGATAAAGTTCCGATTTTGCAGGAGTTTAATTTACGTCCCTTGCAGCCCGCTAACTCCTAAGCACCATCTTGAAAATAGCAAGAGAGTTCTGGGAGCAGTGGGAGTAGGGATGGAATAAACGCAGTCCGCCGCTTGGTTCATGGTTGATTGGGGAAAAGCTCATTGCTATGAACCATGAACTCTTGTACCCACATCTTTTAAACGTGGGAAGTACTCAATACTTCACCAGGAAGAATTCAGAAGTCAGGAGTCTTCAAGTCAGGAGACTCTGGCTCCGACGGATGAATCTAGGAGGGTTAGAAGCCCCTGCTTTGAAGCAGTTCACGGCGAGGGCGGAGTGAGGAATCCCCGTCTAAACATATTCTGACTCCTGTATTCTGACTCCTGTATTCTCTTCAAATTCCGCACCCTCATTTGTGACACTACGCATGGGGAACAGAAAATTCTATCAAGCCTCAATCCCGGATTTTTATGTATCAAAAATCACTTATTAGCCGTTTAAAATTCAGAAAAAACTGCTCGATTGTGCCAGCTAGGGTGCGGAATGTCAGCATACAGCTAAAAAGATAATTAAGAATGAAATCTATCCATCGAAAGTAGTAGATAAGTAAAGACAGAGAAGGGTTTAATTCTTCAACTGGACTTGGGCAAAACCTGAGAATTTGTATTGTTGAATACATAAATATTCTGAGGGAACAAGATTGATATCGTTACAGATGGCCGTTTGTTAAAGCAAACTCTGTGGCAACGTTATCAAACTTATGCAAAATTCCGGCTTTCCAGATGTCTTTATAGTTTAAAAACCATGTCAATTACAGCATCTCTAGCCGATTTTTCTCTGCCTGAAGTTTTTAAATTTATTCAAACAGGGCGTAAAACGGGTCTACTATCCTTTGATACTAATCCCCATCACTACATTGGGATGATTTCTGGTCAGATTGTAGGAGCAACAAACCGTTCTGATCAGGAAGGTTTAGTTTCAATGATTAAGCAATATCATTGGGTTAGTGAACGTGTATTAGATAAAATAATTCCTTGGTGTTACCCGATTGATGAACCATTGGGTTTGTGGCTGAATCATCAAGGAGTCTTACAGATGAAACAACTGAAACAGCTATTCAATTTTCAGCTGTCACAATCATTATGTTTCTTACTTCAACTCAAGGAATGTCAATTTAAATTTGATCCAGATGTGTTAATGCCAGTACGAGAAATGACTGGGTTAAGTGTACCAGCGGCAGAAACATTATTAATCGGGTCACGATCATTAACCTTTCGCTATGCTTTAGAGGCAGACATTGAATCTTGCAACGAACAGGAACAGTTACCCGTAAGATCCTGAGGAGTTGGTTGCTGTACATCATTGGGGCTGTGGGATCTGTGGGAGCGCTGCATATTAACAGCACTCCCCAATTGGCCTGTGTACTCTCCTGTTACCGCAAACAGTAATCACTCAAGCATCAATATTCATCTAATTTACTGAAATTTTTCAGATTGTATAGCAACAAAAATGTTGTAAAACTAGGTTAAGTATTGATTCATTACAGAAGGATACAACTTCCTCAAAAAAACTGGTACAACTGAAAAGAAGAGTTCAGTGCTGAACACTGGATCGCCAAGGTAAAAGTGTTGCTGGATGGTGAAAGCCGTATTGAAAACGGAGTTAAATTCTTCTTAACGTCAATTTGGCTTTCATTGAAGTAATTTCATTCAGAAGATGTTAGCAATTGTTAGCGTTTTTGGAGCGGTTATGAGGAAAGGGACATCTCCAATCTAAGGTTGTTGTGAAATCCGCATCAATCCTAAGCATATTTGATTTGGGCTGAGTAAAACTTTCAATTACCCCGCCCTGCAACGCTCTCGGACGGGGTATCCCGCAAAAAAAGATGAACAACCCAACCATTAATTCATCGCCTGTATCTGAAGAGATTCCCCCCGGATACCTAAATATCATGGGCTACGTTGACGAGTCAGAAGTTAATGGCCCTGGCAGTCGCGCCGTAGTGTGGGTACAGGGGTGTAAACGAGAGTGTCCTGGATGTTTCAATCCAGCATCTTGGTCATTTGAGATTAATCAACTTATCGCTGTAGATGAGCTAGCAGAGCAAATTTTGAGCAATCCCCGCAATGAAGGGGTGACGTTTTCTGGAGGGGAACCGTTTTGGCAAGCACCGGCACTCACTCAGCTAGCGAAGCGATTAAAAGCGGCCGGTCTTAATGTCATGTCGTTTAGTGGCTTTACCTTGCAGGAGTTGCAATCAGATCATGCACCGATTGGTGCTAATCAATTGCTGGAACAACTGGACATCCTTGTGGATGGCCCCTATGTGGAATCTTTAGCGATTAATTCCCCAGATTCGCTGGTATCATCCCGCAATCAACGGGTAAATGTGTTCAATCCCGCATTGCAAGACAAGCTTAACTGGGCGAGTGACCAGATGGAAATTCACATCCTTAAAGATGGCTCTCGCATCATTACTGGTTTTCGGGGGCAGATGGGGTTGGAGTAAAGGCTATGGGTAGGTCATACAGCAGTGGGGAAATGAGGGAGAAAAACGTTCCCAACGTCCCCATCTAAACCAAAACTAACTTCTTATGACCGCACTTGCAGGTTATAGGAAGGAAAGGATAATGGATTTAACGACAACTTACATGGGATTACGTTTGCGATCGCCTTTAGTAGTAGGCGCAGTACATGAGGGCGATTCAAACCTATAAACCAGACTGGGAACACCTCCACCAACTTTCTCATTAATTTGGTTGTCATAACTCTACAACCGTACAGCTAGGTCATAATCCTATGAACATGCACAAGCGGATTGGCATTCTTACCAGTGGAGGCGACTGCCCCGGACTGAACGCCGTGATTCGGGCCGTCGTCTGTCATGCAACTCTGACCTATGATTGGGAAGTATTGGGTATTCCATACGCTACCCAAGGCTTACTTGAGGGTAAAGCGATCGCATTAAACTTGCATGGTTTGGATGTACATGGAATTGACCCCTTACTGAGTATGGGGGGAACAATCTTAGGTAGTCTCAACAAAGGAGATACATTAGAGCGTGCAGCTGAGATCGATGCAGGTTATAAGGCGCTAGGACTAGATGCTCTAATTGCGATCGGGGGTGATGGGAGTTTGAGCATTCTCCGCGATTTAGCTCACAAGGGCAACTGGAATTTGATCGGAATTCCCAAGACGATCGATAATGATTTGGCATTAACGGAACGAGCGATCGGGTTTGATACAGCAGTCAATACCATTACAGACGCCCTGAACCGCCTGACTTATACAGCAGCCAGTCACGACCGGGTAATGGTCGTTGAAGTAATGGGCCGGGAAGCAGGACATTTAGCGTTGAATGCGGGCATTGCTGGCGGCGCGGATGTAATTTTAATTCCAGAAATCCCTTACTCGATCACCAATCTTTGCCAGAAAATCGCCGAACTTCGAGATAAATGGGGACGGCGATTTGCGCTCGTTGTCGTGGCAGAGGGCGTAAAAACGGAACAGGGAACCACCAGTGTTTATACCGATTCCGTTGGTCAAGTTTGCCTACGGGGGATTGGTCAGTATATTGCAGAGCAAGTTGCTCACTGGAGTCCTACTAAGATAGATGCTAAGGTCACTGTTTTAGGCCACGTACAACGAGGCGGCATTCCCTCTGCATTAGATCGGATTATCGCCACAGCCTTTGGCAAAGTCGCTGTCGATTTAATCGCTTACGAAAAGTATGACCAGATAGTAACTTGGCAAAACGGTCAAGTCGTGAGTCTTCCCCTAGAAGAAGCCTTGCTCCGCAGTCCCTTACCTGTAAATCCGAAGTGTGAGCTGGTACAAACGGCAAGAGCTTTGGGCATTTATGTTGGTGAATTTCCGGATTAGATTAGTGACCGAAACTGCATTTCTCCAGTGGAAAGGATTGGGATATCGTTTTCCCTTTCCCCTTTTCCCTTTTCCCTGCCCGAAGAGCCTAAAAGGAGGGTGATGAAGTTTTTTTAGGAAACATGGCAAGACCAAAGCTGTACTAAGATTCAGCGTCTGCGTCTTTTACCCTTATACCACTCGTCAGAGTTTCTTAAAACATCTAGAGCTTGCTTGGCTTTTAAGGTAGCAAAATTGGCTTTTTCTAAAAAATTGTGCCAGTAAGCTTCACCGTTTTCTTGATTGGCAAATTGTTTTTGCAGTGTACGAGGCCAGTTAAAGTCTTGCCAATGATCTCCCTTTTCAGGAATAAGACCCTCCTTGTCTGCATATTGCTGCAAGGTAGCGCTTTTGCATCCAAGTTTGGAAACGTGAAATGCCATTACTCTATCCTCATTGCTTTGTTGAGTTCTACTTCAGCCCATGAAAAAAATTCATTAGAGGTAAGGAGAAACCCCAAAAGGATACCGAACTAACCGTAAATAATGTTTGTTGCTTTAGCTATTAGACATCTCCGAAATAGAATCAAGCTCTGCCAAAATCCTGTAATATTAAGATTTAATTAAATAATTTTTCGAGATTAATGAATAACTTATTGGCATACATCGAGCAAAATCCACAAAATAGTAAA
>JBFLZA010000306.1:0-10221 GCA_040756535.1 Cyanobacteriota bacterium | reverse complement strand
CGTTAACCGCCGTGGCAAAACCATTCGTTGCCGTGTCGTCTGCACACCACTGATCATTGCCGCTCAGCAGCAGGGGCTAATCCTCTTAATGGAAGATATGAGCAATGAACAACAGGATTAGGGTGGAAGTATAAAAATTCGCTCGTCACGCCTTGACAATTTTACCGAAAACTTGGGTTTAAAGCCTCCCCCTTTTAGGGGGACTTTATAGCTGTTGATGGCGCTGGGAAACGCGCAATTAGACTCCTAATCAGCTCAGATTTTCTCATGCCACGTCTAGCAGCTTCCTCCTCAAGCTGTTGCATCTCATAGGCAGTAATTCTGATGTGAAGCTGTTGAGTCTTCATGATTTTGTCTACGCAAATGTGTACACATCTACTATACTAGATACAGAACGTTGAAGGGTCGATTCAATGCTAGTCCTAGAGTACAAAATCAAAGCTAAACCCACTCAGTATAAAGCGATGGAGGAGGCTATCCGTACCGTACAGTTTGTCAGAAACAAGTGCTTGCGTTATTGGATGGATGCTCCTAGAGATAGCAAGATTAACTATGCTGCATTAAGTCGGTACTCCACGGAACTACGCAATCAATTCCCTTTCGTCAAGTCCCTCAACTCAATGGCGGTGCAAGCATCTGCCGAACGCGCATGGCTAGCAATCTCTCGATTTTATGGCAATTGCAAGTCCAACAAGCCTGGAAAGAAAGGGTATCCCCAATTCCAAAAAGACAATCGCTCAGTTGAATACAAGACTAGCGGCTGGAAGCTTCATCCAACAAAACGCCGTATCACTATTACCGATAAAAAAGGGATTGGTGAACTCAAATTGTTAGGGAAGTGGGATATTCATCGCTATCCAGTTAAAACTATTAAGCGAGTTCGCCTAGTCCGTCGTGCCGATGGCTATTATTGCCAGTTTTGTGTTGACGTTGAATGTGTTGATATTCAGCCCTTGTCAGGAAATGAGATTGGACTTGATGTCGGCATTGAGTCGTTTTATACCGATTCCAATGGGCATCAAGAGCCTAACCCTAAATTCTTGAGGAAGGCTGAAGTTAATATCAAGCACGCTCAACGCCGCATCTATAGTAAGGTCAAAGGTTCAGGTAATCGTCGCCAAGCAAGAGCTAGATATTCCCAGAAACATTTAAGAGTAACTAGGCAGCGCGAAGAACACGCCAAGAGACTGGCGAGAAGCGTTTGCAAATCTAACGATTTAGTCGCCTATGAAGACTTAAAGGTGGCGAATTTGCTCAAAAATCACTGTTTAGCTAAGTCAATCGCTGATGCCAGTTGGTATCACTTTAGGCAGTGGATAGAGCATTTTGCGACCAAGTTTGGGAAGACAGCTATTGCCGTCCCACCTCAATACACCTCTCAAGAATGCAGTCAGTGCAAGAGGATTGTTAAAAAATCCCTTAGCACTAGAACCCACGTTTGTTTGTGTGGGCTGATTCTGCACAGGGATTGGAATGCGGCAATCAATATTTTGCTTAGGGCTCGCATCTAGGGGAGGGCATCCCCAAAGTAACGCTACAGGAGATGGAGCCTCTACTCTGCCTGGTGAAAACTTGGTTGAGCAAGTTCTGTCGTTGAATGTAGAATCTCCGCACTTATAGGGCGGAGAGTGTCAACAAGTTGATTAAAGTAGAAGCGATCGCATCTACAGGCAGGACAAAATCTACAGCCCCCGTTTCAATCGCCGCATTGGGCATTTCAACACACTCACTAGTGCTTTCATCCTGGGCAATCACCTTACCACCCATCTTCTGAATCGCTTTTACCCCTAAAGTACAATCACTCTCTGTACCTGAAAGAATAACTGCGATCGCATGTTCTTTGAATGTAGCTGCCACCGACTGCAACAGCAGATCAACAGAAGGGCGAATAAAGTCCACGAATACTGCCTGAGAGAGGGAAAAGGTGGCATTGGGATTGACTAGCAAGTGCTGAGTTGGAGGAGCAATATAGACTATCCCCGGTTGTAATTGTTCTCCTGCTTGTGCATCCTTGAGTGGCAATGTCGTGGGACGACTCAAGGCATCGTTCATCAAGTTGGGGTCAGATTTGGAGTCTAAGTCCTGCATCACGATAATGGCGGCAGGAAAATTCACGGGAAAGGCAGGCAGAATTTGGCTTAAAGCCCTTAGTCCACCATCAGCCCCCACGAGGACTACCACCTTGAAGGGAGAGTGGGAAAACCTTGAGGTTTCACCTGCCGTAAGCACTGAGGCGTCGCGAGTGGATTCTCTGTCTTCTCCTTCTGCGTCTTCTAGCATTTCGGGTTTCACTGTAGCAGGCAATTGGATTTGTAAAAGCGCCTGCCGGATGAGGTCAGCACGCTGTAGCGCCTCTAACGACATTTCTTCATAACGTTTTGCTGAGATGGCGCGGTTACCTTCCCGTGCCTTAGTCGCCATCTGATGCATCAGATCCCCGCGTTCTTCTAGAGAACGGATTGCAGCCCACAACGCCTCCTCCTGAATTACAGATTGCTGCGCCATGAGAGTACCTGCTGAGAAGGCGTGGCCTACACGACAGCGGTACTTGAGAAAATTTTTCTCTTTTAGTTGGAACAGAGTACCGCCGCACTCTGGACAGGTGAAGTTCGAGGGCGGCCCAGGCTTGCCACGCTTTCGCAGAGTAGCTCCATCAAGTTCTACAACGTCCGGTTCCATTTCGCTCTCGTTGGGCATAGCCTTTGCTCCTTCCACTGATTCATTAGCTAGCTGCACCAACACGGGTGCTATTGTCGATATCGGCAAGATATAGTCAACTTTTACATGCTCGATGGCGCTACTAGGCATCCCGCTAAAGGAAGCGTCTTGGGGGTCTTGAACGATAGCCATACCGTCGAAGCGTTTCACATCCATCAGTCCTGCGGTACCGTCATCGAGCATACCCGACAGGATGACACCCACCACCCGGTCTCCATAGGCTTTTGCTGCCGTGCGAAACAGGGGATCGACCGCTGGACGAGAGTTGTTTTCCTTAGGCCCATATACTAAACGGATATAGCCCGGTTTAACCAGCAGGTGACAGTCCGGTGGTGCTATATAAATGTGCCCGTTTGCGATCGCTTCACCGTCTATAGCATGGGTTGCCGGGAGCTTTCCCTTACGGCTGAGGATGTTTGGCAGAAAGCTTTTACTGTGGGCTGAAATGTGAACAACGACGAAGATCGCAGCCGGTAGATCAGGGGGAAAACCAGCGACCAGTTGAGATAGCGCTTCTACTCCGCCTGCGGAGGCTCCAACTACGATGATATCGTGACCGGGCATTTTTTCCTTGAAGTTTGTTAAACAGTAGTGTCATTAACAAGAAAATAGGGAACAGGGAATAGAAAAGTTTTGTTTTGATTATTCAAAAATAAAACCAATAGTTTTAATACAAGTTGAGTTCGTATATAGTACTTCTTTTTCCTTCCCTTGTTTTCATTGTTTTCTCTATCTAGTATGGTTTACCGCAACTGGGTATAACTTCCCCATTGGGTTAGAGCCTTAGGTGCAAGAAAGCTAAATCAGCGCAATAATCCTTACTAGGGAGGAAGCAATCAAAACCCGCTTAAGTACTAACTAAGTAGGTGAGCCTTAATATTTGTCGTTGAGGCAAGGCTCCAGGGCAGAAGGCTCCAAGGCAGTTTGCTTAGCATGACCGCTAGGGCATAGGCAAGAGGGTTTTAGTTTCTTAACATTTGTTGATATACCTTTATTTATTTGTGCCTACCTACTTAACGCATGGCAGACTCAGTGGAAACCCAACAATTGCAGCAATCGTATGTTCAGCTTCAAGAGCAAGTGCAACTCTTGCAACAGCAAAACATTCAACTGCGAAAACAGCTACAACAGCACCGACAATCTAGCCAAAATTGATTTTGCAAACTATATCAAAACTCTGGCTAGTTACTTGATTTCAACGTATGCTATTTCTTCTAAGCAGATTACATTAGATCTAAATAATATTGATGCTGTCTACTTGGATATTAATACAGCAATTCCCTGTGGATTAATTCTTAATGAACTGGTCTCCAACTCCTTAAAATATGCTTGTTTTGAAGCAATAAATTATGAAATCGTCATAGAACTCAAAGTTGAAGACAATCAAGTTAACTTAATTGTCAAAGATAGCGGTAAGAATTTACCAAATGCTATAACCCTCGATAAAAATCCATCATTAGGGCTGAAGTTAGTCAAAGCATTGGTGGCGCACATTGATGGACAAATCGAGGTGGAGCAAAGCCCTTGCACAACCTTCAGGATTGAATTTCCCCTTTCTTAAGAAAGAAGAAATTATCATAATTTTAGAAAGTGGAGACAATTTAACAAGACTGATTCCTGTCTTATCATCTTAACCAAATATTAACCTAAGGTTGACAATAGGTAAAGAAGTGAAGAACTTTAAGCAACAAATTAATGACATAAAAATGTCCCTAGAGGGGATAGAGAAACTGTCATCTTTTGAAAAGCGATCGCTGATTGCAGCCCTTAGCGATCTCACCAACCGGGTAAAAGCCATACCCATTACCCCAGAGGAGGTGGAGACAAATGGAGAGAAAGCTGCTGAGTTTCAGGGTTTGCAGACGCGAGAACAGCTAATAAAACAGCAAGCCGTCGCCCTCCAAGCCAACAAGCAGTTAGCTCAGCTCAACACCGACTTGGAACAACAGGTGCAAGTCCGAACGACTGAATTACAGCAAATGCTTCGCTTTGAAGCAATGCTCAAGCGCGTTACTGATAAAGTCCGCGATAGTCTTGATGAAAACTACATCTTGCAAACGGCGTTGCAGGAGTTAACGGAAGTCATGGCGATTGAGGGCTGTGACACCGTTCTCTACGATAGTGATGAGATAACGGGAACCATCAGCTATGAGTTCACAACGGGAGTCCCTTCAACCTTAGGGCACGTTATCCCCATTGCCGAATATCGAGAGGAATACAGGCAGTTGCAGCAAGGGGAGTGCTTTCAGTTGTGCAAAGTTGTACCGGATATTCGGGGACTCTTTGCCATCCTCGTCTGTCCGATTTTTGACAATGGTGGAGTTTTGGGGAATCTGCTGTTATTTAAGTCGCAAAAGGAAGGGTTCGATGAGCATGAAATACGGTTAGCGCAGCAGGTGGCCACTCAATGTGCGATCGCAATTCGTCAAGCACGTCTGTATCAAGCGGCACAAGCGCAGGTAACGGAACTTGAACGGCTCAATCAACTCAAAGATGACTTCCTCAGTACCGTTTCTCACGAACTGCGAACGCCCATTACTAACATGAAAATGGCGATTCACATGCTTTCTCGAACACTAGAACAAGATAAATCGTTGTTTGCCCAGCTGAAAAACCCGGAGGTACAACGCAGCAAAATTACTCGCTATTTCCAAATCTTGATCAACGAGTGCGAACGAGAAACCAATCTCATCGATGACTTGCTAGATTTACAACGACTGGAAACGGGTAGGCAGCCTTTCTTACCAACAGCGATTCAGCTCAATGATTGGCTTCCCCCGCTATTAGAACCCTTCGAGCAGCGAACCCAAAACCGTCAGCAACGATTGGAAACTGACATCGCTCCCAACCTGCTGCCGCTCGTCTGCGACTCTGCTAGTCTAGAGCGGATTATCACCGAGTTGCTCAACAATGCTTGCAAGTACACGCCACCTCAAGAAACAATTAAACTAACCGTACTCGCTCAAGGTGAATGCATTCAGTTCGTCGTCTGCAACTCAGGGATTGAAATTCCGCCACAAGAACAATCCCGAATTTTTGATAAATTTTACCGCATTCCCAAAAGCGATCGCTGGCAGCAAGGAGGGACAGGATTGGGACTGGCGCTAGTTCAGAAATTAGTTACCCGTCTGGGCGGTACGATTCAGGTAGAGAGTGGTTCAGGTCAAACCTGTTTTACTGTTTTAGTACCGCGTAAGGTTCATGCTTAAAGTTTGATGAGTGATTTTCGTTAGCATAAACCTGCTTGCCATTAGACACACAAGCCATGAAAACCCATACTTCTAGTGCATCACACCCCTTACCCCCAGGTAATTTTGGTCTACCACTCATCGGTGAAACCCTCAGCTTTCTAACCGATCCAACCTTTGCTGACAAGCGGGTGCAAAAGTACGGACCAATTTTCAAAACTCACATCTTAGGCCGTCCAACTGTTGTGATGGTTGGGCCAGAAGCCAACCGCTTCATTTTATCCAGCGATATGCATCGGTTTTCTTGGCGCGAAGGGTGGCCCGACACCTTCAAAGAACTGCTGGGCGAGTCGTTATTTCTGCAAGAAGGCGAAGAACATCGCAGAAACCGCAAACTGTTGATGCCTGCGTTTCACGGCCCCGCACTGGCTAATTATGTCACTGCCATGGAGCGCATCATCACAACTTACTTGGAAAAGTGGGAGCGTCTTGGCACCTTTACCTGGTTTAGTGAACTCAAACAGAGGACGTTTGAAGTTGCCAGTACCTTACTCATTGGCAGCGAACCCGGTGAAATGACGGCGCGTTTATCTCAATGGTTTAGTGAGCTAACCGATGGTTTATTTGCCATACCTGTGCGTTGGAGTTGGACGCCTTACGGTAAGGCACTACAAGCACGAGATCAGCTACTCGCTCACATTGAGCAAGAAGTCCTCAAACGGCAATCTAAACCGACACAGGATGCTTTGGGACTGCTAATCCAAAGTCGTGACGAAGAGGGTAATGGGTTGAGCTTGGAAGAAATTAAAGTTCAAGTATTACTCATGTTGTTTGCAGGCCATGAGACGACAACCTCGATGCTCACTTCTCTGTGTATGGCTTTGGCACAACACCCAGAGGTGTTAGCGCGTGCTCGTGCCGAACAGGAAGCACTCTTCACTCAAGGTTCCGTAACCCTTGAACAGCTCAAACAAATGACTTATACAGAACAAGTGTTGCGGGAAGTAGAACGAGTGTATCCTCCCATTGGCGGCGGATTTCGGGGTGTGGTGGAGGAGTTTGAATACAACGGCTACTCTGTTCCCAAAGGTTGGCAAGCTCTCTACCGCATCAATAGCAGTCATAGAGATAACCGAATCTACACCGAGCCAGAACGCTTTGATCCAGACCGCTTCAGTGTAGAGCGATCGGAACACAAAAAACAAGAATTTAGCTTA
The DNA here is from genome assembly GCA_040756535.1 of Cyanobacteriota bacterium. Classification (GTDB taxonomy): domain Bacteria; phylum Cyanobacteriota; class Cyanobacteriia; order Cyanobacteriales; family Coleofasciculaceae; genus JBFLZA01. Next base: position 3,098 of record JBFLZA010000306.1, on the reverse strand, counting down.
GTAGGATTTGGCGGCGGCCCCCGGATTTGTATAGGAATAGCGTTTGCCCAGATGGAAATGAAAATTTTTGCAGCGCACCTACTGCGTCATTACGCCTGGGAACTACTACCTAACCAAAATTTGACCATCTCTTCAGTGCCAACCCTGCGTCCACGCTCCGGGTTAAAAGTCAAGTTGTGGAAAAGGTAAGTTTTCATATTGAACCTGTTTAAATGAACAGACAAAGGGTAAGGGCACAGCATTGCTGTGCCCCTACAGATACAATGTGCAATCAATCAAACTTGATATCAATTCATAATTCATAATTCATAATTCATAATTCATAATTCATAATTCATAATTAAACCCGCCACTTTTGGGCGGGTAAGTCACAGCTTAATTAACAGTCAGAATCGCTCAAATAAATGACAAGACAGGAAGTGTCGAAAAATTAAATGGAATGAACTAAATTAACTAGGGGTGGACTCAGAAACGCTACTAACCCAATTCAGACTGACAATGTAATTTTGTCCAAAAGATAAATAGTTCAGCAAAGTCCTCTGCCAACTCTAAAAATCAACACCCAACTTGAAACCGCTGAGAACGATGCTATTTTTGGACTTTACATAGACTCTGATGAGGACTAGCGCTGGATTTGAGCAGGTAGGCACAGACCCAAATCCGAAGCCTAAATCGAAGGTTCTATGACTTCGTTGTGCCTATTTAAAAATTAGCATTGAATTCTTGCCAGCGTACCGTTCATTTACTAAATTCGGCCTTCATTGACGTTTAGGAATAATTAGCAAAATATCTTAACTAACTGACGAGAACTACGGTAATTCTCACTAGCAGGGAAAAATGGGGAATAGGGAACAGGGAAACGCAAGAGAGCGTGGAGAAAGGGGGAAAGGCGAAGGGGGAAAGGGGAAAGGACTGGGATATCGTTTATCATTTTCCCTTTAACCTTTAACCTTTTCCCTAAAGCAGGATAAAGCAGGAAAGGAGGAGGAGTTGCAATTTCTTCCATCCCTTTTCCCTTTTCCCTTTTCCCTTTTCCCTGCCCGAAGGGTTTATAGAAGCAGCTAAGTCCTAACTGTCATAAATCCTAGCCTCAAATGCTTCTGGATACTCCTCGCAGTACTCCTCGAAAGCAGATTTGTCAATCTTCTTGGCTCGCTGATGAGCCGCCTCAGCCTGGAGTTCCTCAACCTCATCCCAGGCCACCATACATTCAGGAGAAGTTACACCTTTTTCTGCACCAAGGGCGCGGGCATTGGCAATAGCATCTTTGATTCTTTGCTCAAGCAAGACTTCTTTGGGTTGTTCAATGAAGTCACTTTTAGTCAGAATGTCGGTAACAGAAATAATGCCAAGCAGTTTTTCTTGAATCACGGGTGCGCGACGAATGCCAGTATTGGCAAACAACCGCGCCACATATTCCACAGCCAAGTCGGGATTAACCACAATACAGGGCTTCGTCATAATCTCGTAAACGCGCACCTGTTTGGGGTCTTTACCAAAAGCTGTGACATTATACACGATATCTGTTTCCGTGACAATACCGTAAGCATCTTGGTCATGACGGCGTTCTACAATCAAGGCACGTAAGCCTTTCTCTTTCATCAGCTTAACGGCTTGAGCCACCGTTGCGGAGCCGCGAATGGTGACTACATCTTGGGTCATGATGTCTGCTGCTTTCATCATGGTTTGTGCCTTAGAATTCTTTATTCGTTATGCATTCGGGGGACTGGGGAATGGAGTAAGAAAATATACCTAGATGCTCCCCCAGTCACCACATTACACCTTATAAGGGGTGATTAGCATAATTCGTAAACTACTTTCACCATTGATTCACCCGGTACGGGTTCCAAGCGAAAACCCAGTTTTTGACAAACGTGCTGCATCGCCCGATTTTCCGAGAGAATTTCAGCCGTAATGTACTGCAATTTCTCGTCTTTACCGATTTCGATCAAACGGCGCAGTAACTCGGTACCCAGGCCTCGACATTGGCAGCGATCGCTAATGAGCATGGAAAACTCGGCTTCCTTCGTCCCATACAATTTGCTCAAGCGACCGATACCGAGAAGCTCGTGTTCGCCAGTTTCCGGATTTTTGCGATCAGCAACTAGGGCCATTTCGCGATCGTAGTCGATGAAGCACAGACGCGAGAGTCGTTCGTGAGCCACCCGTGTTTGCAGCTTCATCATGTGAAAATACCGCAAGTAAACGCTTTCCTCGGATAGCGTTCCGTGGAATTTCACCGCTAACGGCTCATCCTCAGGGCGAATTGGACGAATGGTAACTGGCGTGCCATCCTTAAGTATCCAGTTTGAGACCTGCTGAATCGGATAGGGACGAATCGCGCTCTGAGGCAGATTTTCCTCCCGTTGATCGGGGGGATAAATCACCACACGGGCATCAAGGGCGACTAATTGTTCCGGAGACGCCAGCAGCGGGTTGATGTCAATTTCCTTAATCCAACGCTGCTCAACAACAAGTTGGCTAAATCGGACTAAGAGCTGTTCAAGTGCTTTGAGATCAACCGGCGATCGCCCACGCACCCCTTTGAGGGCGGTGTAGATTTTAGTTTGTTCCATCATCCGCCGCGCTAGGGTGGTGTTGAGCGGCGGTAGTGCTAATGCTCGATCCTTAAAGACTTCCACCAACTGTCCACCCGTGCCGAACAAAAGTACAGGGCCAAACTGCGGATCGGGACTGCTGCCGATAATCAGTTCATATCCCTCCAATTTCAGCATCGGTTGAACGGTAACACCCAAGAAATGCTCAGCGCCTATCTTCGCTAGTACCGACGACTCTATCGTTTGATAAGCATTTCGCACTGCGTTGGCATCCGCTAAATTCAACTGAACGCCGCCAACATCGGTTTTATGGGTGATGGTTTCGGAATACAGCTTGAGGACAACTGGGTATCCAATCTTATCCGCTAGCTGCACCGCTTCCTCTGAAGATGTGGCAATGAGGGTTTCAACGGTGGGAATGCCGTAAGCAGCAAGAACTTGCTTAGATTCAAACTCCGTCAGAAGAGTGCGACCGGATTCCTGTACCTTTTGTATGATTTTTCTGACTTTAGCGCGATCGGGAGCATTTTCATCGTCTTC
>JBFLZA010000305.1:0-10223 GCA_040756535.1 Cyanobacteriota bacterium | reverse complement strand
GTATTAGAAGACTGTTGCATCCTGATATTCCATGCTCTCTTAGAGGTAAACAAGCCACTCTAGCCAATGTAATAGATGCCTTGCGAACCTGTGAAGGCGTATTCCACTTTGCAGGGCACGCACAGCATGACATTAATCAGCCGCTAGAATCAGCATTGTTCCTAGCAGGTGGAGAGGAGCTATCACTGCACAAGATTTTACAGTTAGATTTAAGCCGCTTTCGCCTAGTCTGCCTTTCCGCTTGTGAAACTGGCATCACAGGACAAGAAGATCTAATTAATGAATTTGTAGGTCTAGTCAGTGGTTTTCTATCTGCTGGTGCTACTAGTGTGATCAGCAGCCTTTGGTTAGCGGGCGATCTATCCACAGCCTTTTTAATGATCAAGTTCCATGAGAATCTAAAAACTAGCGATTCGGTGGCAATTGCCCTCAACCAAGCTCAAAAATGGCTGCGGAGTCTAACTATTGAGGAGCTTGACATAGTCCTAGATAAACTCAAGCCGCAAATTGAGCAAGCCTTTGCCCAACTCCCGAAAAGTAAGTATAAGATCTTCGAGGTATCCCTGGAGCAAGCCCGTAAGCGCAAACCATATCCTTTTGCCAACCCTTACTATTGGGCTGCATTTATTGCTACAGGGTTCTAAGATTCAGCCCTGAAATCTTTACAGAAGTTCTTCACTCCTATCTTGACTGCATAAATAATAACTGGAGTGGCTAACCCTGGAGGAATTGCCACACTTGCTGCGAGAGTCTCCACGGCACCTGCCATCAATCCAGCTAGTAAATCGTCTCTAAAGTCCTCCTCACAAACAATGGGACGACAACGCTTGACTAATTCCTCAAACCACTTTTTAGAGCGGCTTGGTTCTTGCCCTGCCTGAATTGCTAACACTACGGCAGCATCTTCTAAATCTCCCTCACACTCCTCTATTACATCAAGTGCCGTGATCGCCTCTGGATAATATCTCAATTGTTCGCGAAACTGCTGAATCTCTTCTTGTGTAACTGTAGTCATAGAGTTTTTTCCTACACTAACCTGTTCTTGCTGAATCTCCCGCTGGAGTCTTACCTCAACTTCTTGCTCAATTTTCTGCCTGAGCCTTTCCTCCAGTTCTCTTTCTTTTTGTAACTCTTTCTTTCTTTGTTTGTCGCGATCGTGATCGGCTCGTTGTCGAATCGCTTCCTCGGCTATGCGAATATTCTCTTCAATAGGCACACCTTCAGGTGTATACATCGGCCCATACCATGTTGCCTCTGAATCTGGGGGATTGCGACGACCAAACAGGGCGCGGATTGCTTCATCGTCATCTCGATGGGACAGAACATATACTTTTAGTTCTGCTTTACTCATTGCGTCAAAGTTCGGTTTCGTCATAAAAACCTCCAAAGTCCATTACGAGATACGATAATCTCCAGTTCATCACCTGCGATAATGTACACTTCTCCCGTTCGAGCATTAAAACGGAAGAGTTGGATGTCCCGGAAACAGTTGGACAACATCTGGCAGACACGCAAACAGGTTAAGGCTTGTTCTGCTGTTGGGTAAATAGTCGATTCCTCAATTGTGACATGGGTACTAAAATACAATCCCCATGTACCAGAGAGTGCATTGGCGTGAACCGTTAGCGTAGCGGAGAACGAGCGTCGCGTCAGCTATCCTGTAGGAATCGCTCACATTCACGGAGAAATGCGATCGCGCTAACAGTCTCCCTTACCTCACTCCCTATCTTCCCCTTCCTCTTTTCCTCTAATCTTGATGCGTTATTTAGATAAGAGTTCAATCATCTGGAAACTGCCAACACGAGATACGCTCAACATCAGAGCTGCCGCAGCTACAGACAGCATCAAAGGAAGAATCAACCCATTGGGCACCACAAGTACGGCAGTGACAAAAAATGTTATTGCGATTAGCAACCTCAATTTTTATTCGCCATTCACCAAATTCTGAGATGTCTTCTTTGGAAAACTTTTCTGACATTTAATATCTCCTATAAGTATTGAAATACAGTGCTTGTAATGCTCAATCTTAATCCTTTCAAGCCCTCTCTGAAAATTTGAAACGATGAATTTGTGTAACTATCTGCGTAATTTCATTGTCCAAGCCTGAGAATCTTCATAGATTTAATTACCTTTCCAAAGGAGTCAACTCTATGGTTAAGGGCTTGGTTAAGCATTTCTTCCTAGGGTTAATGGCGGTAGTGGTGATTGTCTTGGGAAGTTCTCTTTTTACTGCTACCACCGCTACTACAATGTTCTATTATTCCATCACTGACTTGGGTACTCTTGGCGGTAACATCAGCGACGCCCATAGTATCAACGATCAAGGGCAAGTTGTTGGTGATGCCTATACTAACAGTGGGGCATTACACGCCGTTTTATGGGACAAGGAAAACAAAACGGATTTAGGAGCGCTCACTCCCGATCTGGGTAGCGTAGCCTTAGGTATCAATAATAAAGGGCAGATAGTGGGCTATACAGCTACTGACATGGGTCTGTTTCGGGCTGTATTGTGGGACAACGGCACAGTCACTGACTTAGGAGTCCTCCCTGATTATTACGACAGCATCGCCGCTAGCATCAATGACGAGGGGCAAATCGTTGGCACTTCCAGAAACAATTACGGAATTCCAGAGGCTGTTAAGTGGGAAAACGGTAATATAACTGGCTTAGGAGTCCTCTACGGGATGGGCAGCGAAGCTCTTGGTATCAATAGCGCTGGGCAAATTGTTGGCTATTCATCCGCTAGCAGTGGTAAGCACGCCGTCAAGTGGGAAAACGGTGCTATTACTGATCTTAGGCACCCTTGGTGGCAATGACAGCTCAGCCTCGGATATCAACGACAAAGGAGTGATTGTCGGCTCTTCGCAAACGAGTAGTGGAACAACACACGCTGTCAAGTGGGAAAATGGTGCGATCGCTGATTTAGATGCTCTCGGTGACAATTACAGCTATGCCACGGCGATTAACAACATGGGAACAATCATTGGTTATTCCAGCCAAGGAGGTGTTTTTGTCTGGAAAAATGGCACGCTAAGCGACCTCAACAGCCTGATACCCGCCAATTTGGGTTGGAAACTGAATGCTGCAACAGATATCAATGACCTGGGACAGATTGTAGGCTATGGGAATTTCAACGGTCACGTCAGAGAGGCTTTTCTCTTAACGCCTATCACAATCATTCAATAAGCTGCGCCTGCACTCAATGGCACTTCTTTGTTGGGGACAATGCTATTAATCGCATTGCCCCTAGGAAGGATTTTTAGTAGCGATCGCAAATACTCCTAACCCGTGCTACCGTCGATACGGGCCAGGATTGAGTAACCCAACTTCACTCAGTTTGATGTTGTAGGGGTGATAGTTGCCTTTGTCGTAAGAACCAACCCACACTTGATAAGTACCTGCTTGCCACTGACCCCCAATTCCGGGATTTTTGCCCTGAAAGTCATCATTACACCAAGTTCCACCCGGCCCCTTAACCACAAGGGTCGTGTCTTGTGGGCTTTCTACGACCAAACTGAGATAGTTGAAAAAAGCCGTTAGCGTGATTTTGTGGTCAGGGGGTTCATCCACGAAGCCCACGCAGGGGCCGGTTGGTGTTTCCTTGCGACTGGCAACTTGTGCTGCCGGTACGGAACCGCCACTGATACCCCGAATGACCATGGGATCGGCAAATTTGGGTTTAACGGTGACGTTCTCGAATATCGTCTGGGATTGGGCAGGCTGGGCTTGGGTTATGGTGTTAATGCCAACACTAGCAATCATTCCCAGCGCCCAGCATACCGTTAGACCCAGTGGAGTTACCCAGCGAGAAGTCTTGACGAATTTTGTTTCTCGTTGCTTCACAGGTTTGCGTATTCTAACGGCTATAAACGGCTCTAACGCTGACAGTGACGAGGAGGCAGCCGATAAAGTTCCTCTACATCGATCGCAGCAACGTGAAGTTCGTTCACGGCTCACGCTGCTTGTTTCAATGCCTGTTGCAAGCGGTTTTGGTCTTGACCCTGCTGGTGGAGAAGCACCCAAGATTGTATCAGATCAGGCCCGTGTACGTCGCCTGTGAGAGCAGCACGCAGCGATCGCATTACCAACCCTTTCTTCACCTTCTTCTCTTTAGTCACTGTTTTGATAATCTGCTGAGCATCCTCTGCACTCAGTTCAGGGTAGTTTCCTAGAGCATCAAGGGTGGCTTGCACCACTTCCGTTGCCCCCTCTTGTTTCAACTGGTTAACGCCCTCTTCGCTGAACTCCACCGACTCTGTAAAAAACATCCGGGTCATATCAATAGCTTCCGGCAAGCGAGCCAGACTCGGCCCAATCACCTCTGCCATCTGTTCTAGCCAAGCGCGATCATTCACTGGGTCGAAATTAAACCCCGCTTTCTGCCAGTAGGGAATCAGCAAATCTACAAGCTGAGGTGCTGGCATTTTATGGAGGTATTGACTGTTGATCCAATCCAGCTTCGCCCAGTCAAACTTAGCCCCTGCCTTGTTGACGCGATCGAAGCTAAACACTTTTGCCGCTTCTTCCAAGCTAAAAAGTTCCTGCGTGGAGTCGGGTGGCGACCAACCTAGCAACGTCATGTAATTGACTAATGCTTCTGGGGTAAAACCCATCTCCTTGAAGTCAGAGATTGAAGTCACTCCATCCCGCTTCGAGAGCTTTGCTCCTTGCATATTCAAGATTAACGGGGTGTGGGCAAACTCCGGTACGGCTGCCTCTAGGGCTTCATAGAGCAAAATCTGTTTAGGAGTATTGGCAATGTGGTCTTCACCTCGGATGACATGGGTCATTTTCATATCAATGTCATCGACTACCACTGCCAGATTGTACAGGGGCTGACCAATCTCGCCTTGCTTGGATGCCCTGGCAATGACCATATCACCGCCAAGGTCGCGACCTTTCCAACTCAGTTTTCCGCGCACAAGGTCGTTCCAAACAATTTCCCGCTCATCGTCAATCTGAAAACGAATCACCGGTTGGCGACCTTCGGCTTCAAATGCCGCCCGTTGTTCTGGAGTGAGATTGCGATGGCGATTGTCATAGCGGGGTGCCTCTTTTCTCGCTTTTTGGGCTGCCCGCATGGCGTCGAGTTCGGCTTCGCTGGTATAGCAGTAATACGCTAAGCCTTTATCTAAAAGGGTTTGAATGGCCTGCCGATACAGGTCAAGTCGCTGGGTTTGGTAAGACGGCCCCTCATCCCAAGTCAATCCTAGCCAGGTGAGACCTTCTAGGATATTTTCGGTATATTCGGGGCGCGATCGCTCTTGGTCAGTGTCTTCTATACGCAGGATAAATTGACCGCCGTGGTGACGGGCATATAGCCAGTTAAAGACGGCAGTTCTTGCTGTACCGATGTGTAAGTTTCCAGTTGGACTGGGAGCAATACGAACTCTAACAGTCACGAAAAAAATCTCTAGTTAGTATGGGTTGCTAGATATATACGCTAGCACCTAAGCCAACACCTGCTGAATACTTCTTTCCAGAAGCTTGTAGAGGAGTAGGGGAGCGGGGGAGCAGGGGAGCAGGGGAGCAGGGGAGCTAGGGAGATGAGGAGTTTTTGGAGCAAGAGTTTCTTCTATCCATAACGGAGGCGATCACAGAATGTCCTCAAGCCTGCGTTTCGGCATCAAGCAAATATGTATAGGAGATTTGCTTATAATCTTTCTTCCTCTCCATTCGGAGCAGCATTAGCAATCGAGCTGGTTACTACTTTTACGGGACTGACGGGGCTCGAACCCGCAACTTCCGCCGTGACAGGGCGGTGCTCTAACCAATTGAACTACAGTCCCAGGTGGTGCGTTTTTCTTTATTTTCGCGCCATCTCTAATTATGCTTGTGGTTTATAAATTTGTCAAAGCTTTTTTGGAAAAAATTCTTTCTTGTCCCTCAACACGCCTCGCTGCCTGGGTTTATCAACCTTCAGCGACCTCTAGAGCCTTCAAAGCGGGTACTTAACCGAGTAGGGAACGTAAGGCAGTGCAACTTGTCAAGCACAACAACTTACTCATAGACACAGGTGTACTTGCTTTTTTGGCTTTGTCTGTGCAATACTCAGAACTCATAAGCCTGTATTCCGATAGGATTACCGTAGATTAAAATTAAATACATCAAGCGAGCTCTGATGGTAGGTACGCTCAGCTGCTGTGTTCACCGCTTGCACTCTGGGAGAGAATTATTTTCAGCCCATCGTTAAATACCCCATCAAGAGCGAGTTGGAGGAGTTGCTAGACCAAAGTAAACAACTTGAAGGAAAACCTTATCCGTACCCTGGACAGCACTCGCCCAAACCATTCAACAAGCAACGACTAAGACAGACGATTGTTGAACCTCAAGATTCAAAAAAAAGGAGATAGGGAAAAGTAACCAACGCTGAATCATTTCCTGGTTAGGTTGACTGCTCCCTACTCCCTAAACAACTCTATGGATGATTTTCCCATGTTATTAGAAGTCAGAACACCACTCAATTCTCTAGATGTAGCAGCTTCCTTATCTCAAGAATTTGTTCAATCGGCTGCTAAACCCGATGCTAAAGCCGGAGTTTCAGAGTATGAAATCGAACGACTCCGTGACAGTGAGCTGCTTTCTTTGATAGTACCTAAGGAGTACGGCGGCATTGGTGCTACTTGGGTAGAAGCGCTCAAAATTGTCTATGCACTGTCCAAAGCTAATCATTTAATCGGTCAGTTGTATGGCAATCATCTGATTTTGACAACGTTGGCTCATATTTGCGGCACACTAGAGCAAAAAGAACGGTATTATCAGTACACGGCTGGAAATCACTGCTTCTGGGCTAATGCAATCGACACCTGGGATACAACGCTCAAACTCACCTCAGAGGGTGACCACTTCCGCCTCAATGGAGCTAAAACCTTTAATCCTGTTGTTGCCGCTGCGGACTTGCGCGTTTTCTCGGTTTGGCAAGAGGGTGTATCAGAGCCTTTCTTCGTCATTCTTCCTAAAGATCGTCCGGGTGTTTTTTCTAGTCACAATTGGAATAATGTTGATTTAGGTGAAGCTGATAGCGTGAGTTTCAGGTTCCACAATGTGATTGTGGAAAAAGGTGAGATTTTCAACTCTCCCAATTTTTGCGATCGCGCTTTCACTACACTGCAGGGAATTATTACTCAATTAACGAAAACCTACGTTTCTCTGGGAATTGGACAGAGTGCCTTAGAAGTACTTCAAGAGTACCGAAAGACGATTAGCCAATCCCCGTCTACTTCAGGGGGAGATAGCGCAACGCAAGACACTTATACTCTTGGCCATTACAGCGATTTGTGGCTGGAACTAACAACAGCAATTCGACTGGCTGATTACGCGACAGAGCTAATACAAGCGGCATGGGAGAAGGAATTCAGGCTGACTTCTGAAGAAAGAGGAGAAGTAGCAAGTGCTGTCTTTTCAGCAGAAGCATTTGCAGCACGCATCAGTTTGGAGATTACTACTCACATCTTAAAGTGCACAAATAACCCTCCCACTGGTACAACCTATAACCTTGAGCGTTACGGGCAGGAACTTAGTAGCTTTGGAGGTGTGTCAATGCCTTGGCAGGGAGTCGCACAACCTTGGAAGTTAACTTACTTTCCTTCCCAAAAAGTTCCTTGCTGAAGTCATGCTTGGAAAGCGCGATCGCTTTTTGATGGGGGAGTGTTACAGAGATTACAACGTCTAGAGGTGAACTCTAGATTTACCCCCTGTAAGAATTACTTGAGGGGAAGAAACACGTCGGTAATCGCCTCATGCTCAGGCACATCAGGAAAAAAACTAACTCTGTGAAGAAACAGTGGAAAGTCTCGCAGTTCTTCTGTGCTCGACGGGAGCCATTTCGAGTAAAGATAAGTTATGCTCTCGCCAAGGTTAGCGTCATCTCCGATGTGCCGCAATACGGCGCATCTACCACCGGGAATGGTTTTTTTTACTACCCCAAATGGGCTGAACGTATTTGTATACACTAATCCCGAAAAGCTCAGAGAACTGCCTGTGAAAATGATACTTCGAGAATGCAGCAACGTTGCTGAGGCGATCGACACTAAGGTCATCGTCTAGATGAGAATCGATGTACTCAAGCACTTTGCGGAATCTAGAGTGATAGGTGTCAACAGCAGATCCAGTCAAATGTTGCATCCTCTGCGGCTATAGTAAAAGGCAGAGGGCAGAGGGCAGAAGGATTATTGGTACGTGGTCGTTTCAGCTGTTAAATCTGTCCTAACCTTTATGGCGACAGCTATATCAATAGACTATTCCCTTGGAATTCATGAAGCCTGACAGAAATTGCTCAATTTAGGCGTGTGAGTAGCAGCCGACCAAAAACCTACGCTAAGACCAACTTTGCCGAAAGTTGCTGCCTGTACTCTGCTAACTGTACTCAACGCAATCAGTACTCTAGCTTTTTTATTTTTTAAAGCAAAAGCCGACCCTTTAGGGGCCGGCTACAGTTTTTTTAAACAGGTTTTCAACCAAAGTTATAAAAAATTATCTGCGTTTGCGTGGATAGAGAGCGACAGGAACTTCCCCCAAACGACGAAATGGATATAGCCGCTCCACGCCGAGAAGAAGAACAACAATTAACAGTTGAATAAACCAAGGAGCCAGTGCAAAACCGAAGATTAAACAAAAAATCGCAGAGCCTATAGCGAGAATCCGGGAGATTTCATGAGAAGCTTTTAGTGATATTACAATGCTTCCGAAAGCGCTGAGCAAAAGAATAAAAAATAAAGGAAGCATATTGATCACCTTTTAATATACGGCTTGGGAGCTTTCATGCATCTTAATTGACTACGAGAGCTGTGCCCAATTCTAGGCTAACAATTTCTGATTAGCAAAACCTTGAATTTAAATAAATAAAGTTAAATTATTCAGAAATGTTTGCATAACTTTGTGTAGAATTTTGAAGTGAATGGTTCACAAAGTTTACAAGCCAAGTTTTGAGGTGATAAGTAGCGCGGCAATCGTCTTCGTTGTATCGTTGGATGACATCGAGAACGGAGCGATCGCTAGTCTCCAACCATTGATTGTACAAACAGACACATTGGGAACCCGTAACCCCTGAATCGCGCCAATCGAAACCCAGCCATCTAGCCAAGTGTTTGAGAGAATAGCTCTCTACGGGTAAGGTTGCCGTGTGCATCACTTGCCAATGGATATCCACAAAGCGAGCAAGCAAGGATTCTAGAAACGGTTGTGGTGTTTGATAAAGCTTGGCTAAACGCTTAAGTGTCTCAACTTCATAATCTGAAAAATGAAAAATTGGCGCTTCTGGATAAAGCGACACCAACTCTAAAAACTGTTGCCAAATTAAAGCTTCATCCTGGGGCTGTTCTGCCAGGAATGGATAGAACGTTTCGGTATGAGTGCGTTTGTCAACAACCAATACGCCTAGCAAATAGTCAAGTTGCAGCTCTGGCTCAGCTTCAATATCAAAATAAAGTTCAATGGGTTCTGTTGGTAAAGTATTGGCAGTGAACAAAGGCGTTTGAGCCTCTTCCCAACCTCTGGGACGGAAAATCGGTCGATTCTGCACAATGGATTGTGCTTGTATCACTAAGTCAGCCGCAATTTCACTCCCAAAAATTGGATCGAGTAGACTAATTGCAGACTCCGCTAGAGACTCAACTGTCGTCACCCCTAGCGTTTGCAAATCTCGGTAACGACTGGGAGTTACTCCTGGCAGTAGGGAAATGTGTTGCTGAGATTGTGCGATCGCATAACAACTGCTGTACCATCGACAAAGGCTACACTTTTGCCGAGAAATAAACAACTCCGGTTCCTGTTCCTGTAGCAGTGTCTCGATACACTCATAGAGAACATCCTGCATCGTTGGCACCCATCGTTCAAGATTCACACTAAAGCAATCTTGGCGGCGCAAAATCAACTGTGCTGTACTGGGCAAAACTCCCTGTACAGCCGCTAATAAATGAGCAGCAAATGCAGTAATAATTTGATACTCTGGCTTGGGACGCCTGCCGAGCTTAATGGAGGTAGGCACATACATCCAATTACCTAAATTAGACTGTCCAGGTTGTTTAACTAACAAATCCGGACGGCTTAACAACGTCACTCCCTGCTCCATCTGCATTAACAAGACGGGATGGGAAATGCGCTCTACCCCTTGCTGCATCAATTCTAGAGTTGCTTTTGCCCCGGATTCCCAATCGTCTCTAGGGTAGCGGGGGGACTGATGGGGAGCAACACCAAGCACCGCTTGCCGATGGGAAAAGCTATCT
>JBFLZA010000304.1:0-10263 GCA_040756535.1 Cyanobacteriota bacterium | reverse complement strand
GAGATGCCGGCCTCTGGCTCAAGAACGGAGACGCTCTTGTTTTAAGCCGAATCGATGAACTGAGAATCAGTAATTATGCTGAGAATCTCCCGCTAGAATCTTCGATTTAGCGGGAGAGTATGTCAATGAGAGATGCTTCACTGCGTTCAAGCTGACCGAAGCAATTTTGGATTTTGGATTTTGGATTAAATAACAATTTAAGGTTTTAAGAATACAATAGAGGGTTTTCCTCACTAAGTCCGGGAAAACCAAACTTCCGATATCAATTCATGTATTTTTGTTAACAAACTGAGTCAAGAAGTCGCAATTGACCTCTGCCTTTAGCAGTGTTCGTTAAATCTGTCTGTAGTGAGGTTAATTGACCCTTGTAGATTTATTAAAAACTATTACAGAGGTGCAACACAGTCATCTCAGCAGCTCAAAAAACTGAGCAAGCAGTAATTAATTGGAGATTTAACATATGACTTTTGCAACAGATGATACTACAAAACAAGCCCTAGAAAGCTTTCAACGTTTTGATGTGGATACTCAGCTTGCCTTACTGTGGTTTGGTTATCTAGATATCAAAAACCAACTGATACCTGCAAATGAAACCTCTGCACAAGAAACGGCCGAAGCGCTGTTCCATGAAATCCAAGCGATGTCTAAAGATGATCAGCTACAAGCGCAGCGCGATATTGCTAGTTGTGCAGATACTCCTGTAAGTCATGCATACCGTTCCTTGAGTTCCAGCGCTAAGCTTGATGTGTGGTTGCGTTTAGCACAAGGCATGGAAAAAGGTACCGTTATTCAGGTGCCAGATGATTATGAACTGCCTGCTGAAACCAAAGAATTTACCAACCAAATTAAGCAACTGGATTTCGAGCAGCGAATTAACTTCATGCGTAGTCTTGTAGTCGAGATGGGTGCTAAGTAAGGCACTCCATTCTTAGGATAAGCGATCGCGTAATTAACTGACTCATAAGGTAGGGTGGGCAATGCCCACCTTACTCTTCTTAATTTCTGATATCAATACAACTTTCCCAGAAAGCGATCGCAAAAACTCAAGACTTAACTTTAACTTAAATCTTCAAGCTACCAACTCTTAATAATTTTCCACAGTTCCTCTAAATCCAAATAATCATAAGCAAACGCTTTACGCAGTAAGTTATTGGGAATAAATTCATCATATTTTTGCAGTTTGGGTGCTTCTTCAGAACTAACCAAATCGTATTCTGTCAAGTCTTTATTACAAAAGGAAACGATTTTATCAATCAGTTCTTCGCGGCTGCTTTTTCCTAAATTAACCGTCAAAAAATACGGAGACAAGCCGCCAAGGCTGCGGATATCCAGAGAATATCTGACAAAGAAATTGAGGAACCGTTCCAACGTGCGGTAAGTTATCGTTCCTATCCAAGGTAAAATACAGCAAATATTATCTTCTAATGCAAGAATGTTATCTCGATCTAATCTATGAATTCGAGCAAGTTGACGAGCTATTTTCAGCCGCTTTTTAGCTTGAGGTTGTAGATAAGGATACTCGGTACTCTCAATCAAAACTTCTCTCATTCTCGCGAGAATTTTAGTATGAATCGTCCCACTGCCTCCCCGCCAGGAACTATTCGCAAGTCCTTCCACCTGCTTCACAACGATCGTTTTACGTTTTAAATCCACTTCTAAAACTTCCCAAGTTCGTCCGGCTAGAGCAAATCGATGCCCCTGCGTAGGAGGTATCACGATACTGCCAATTTCCTCAGATTCATTCCGGACAAGATATTCCACATTATCAGGGAATACAGCATAAAAGTGGAAGTTTCGGACAATTTTTTCCCCAGTTAATCCAACGATTAATCCGCCTTTTTCCGTAATTTGAATATGGTCAATATCAATTAAATACCGCAGCAGTTGCCGAAAATCCTCTTGGGAGATTGCGGTAAAAACAGGCAGGGTTAAAACCTGTTGAGCAAGGGCAGCGGGTGAGAGTTCTCCCATCGACGCCAGGATACTCATCGTTTGATGGTACAACAAGCTAAAAGGATATTGAATTGGCTTTATTGGCTCAATCCAACGTTCTTCTATATACAGTTGAATAATGGCAATGCATTGTAGTAGTTGCCAGGGAATTTGTTCGGGCAGTGATTCTTCCCCTAAAAGTTCATCTTCACAGCAAACAAATCGCATATCCGCAGGGCTACCACGCCTCCCAGTACGTCCTAAACGTTGCAAGAAGCTGGCTACAGAGAGCGGAGAATTCAGTTGAATAACTCGTTCTAACTGCCCGATATCAATCCCTAATTCTAAAGTAACAGTTGCGGCAGTAACAGCAGGGGTATCACCGCGCATCGCTTCCTCTGCTGCTTCTCGTAAGGAGGCAGAAATACTGCCGTGATGGACATGATAAATGTCGGGTGAATTTTCCGCTTGAGCAATTTGTCGCAAATTAGCGATCGCAGCTTCAGCTTGGGTAC
Source organism: Cyanobacteriota bacterium (assembly GCA_040756535.1). Taxonomy (GTDB): domain Bacteria; phylum Cyanobacteriota; class Cyanobacteriia; order Cyanobacteriales; family Coleofasciculaceae; genus JBFLZA01. The sequence goes on along the minus strand of JBFLZA010000304.1, from coordinate 7,816 downwards.
GATTGTTAGTAAAAATCAGGCACTTGTGGCAGTTGCTAATCTCGAAAAGATATCGATAGTAAGCGTTGTCCTCTCCACTTCCCTGCTGTTGTTTTCCCCCTTGCCCTCCCTGTTTAAGGAGAGGAGTATCCTCAGGAACATAAAAATGTTCTACAGACAGACGCACTTGTCGCTGTGCTCCCCCAATTTCAGGAGTAATGACTGGCGTTTCAGTTCCTAATCGCAACCAATTCTCAGCCAGTGAGTAATCCCCCAATGTTGCCGATAAACCAATGCGACGGGGTGATTTTGGCATCAATCTCGATAAACGTGCCAACTGACAAAGAATCTGGCAACCTCGTTCAGAACCCATAAAGGCATGGATTTCATCAATAACTACGAACCGTAAATCCCCAAACAGGCGAATCAGTTCAGTATGTTTATTCAGTAATAAACTTTCTAAGGATTCCGGAGTAATTTGCAGTACGCCTTGGGGATTTTTGAGTAACTTTTGCTTGCGGCTTTGGGAAATATCACCATGCCACGCCCACACTGGGATATCAGCTTCTTTGAGTAAGTCGTTGAGGCGTTCAAATTGGTCGTTAATCAGTGCTTTAATCGGGCCAATGTAGAGTACCCCGACAGTTGCAGAGGGATTTTCGTGCAGTAGGGTTAAAACGGGGAGAAAAGCGGCTTCTGTCTTCCCGGCAGCCGTGCCAGCCGCAATCAATAGGTGAGCATCCGTATCGAAAATCACCCGACAGGCTTCCACTTGAACTTGCCTCAATTCAGCCCAACCGTGAGAGTAGATGTATTCCTGAATAAAGGGGGCAAGCCTGTCAAAAGAGTGTTCGCTCATAATCGAGATAGAGTTTCAAAGGGAAGACAATGAATTTAAAACGTTTAACCACTGCCATAGGGGTAGTCGCGTTGGCATTTGTGCCGTTAGCCGCAGCACGTCCGAGTTTATCCCAAACTGATCTTAATCTTCAGCTACAGCAAGCATTATGCGCTCAAAATTGGGGAGGAGCACTGAAAATTCTCTCTCAGATGAAAAGAGCGGCGGGCCCTGACTATGCGGCACAAATCACGATGTATCAGGGACGAATAGAATCCCTCGCTAGGGAAAACGTCCCAATTTCTCAATTAATCGATGGGTGTGACAAGCTTACCGCACCAGCACCCGCTACAACAGATAGTCCCCCTGCACCAGGTAGTAATATTCCCTCTGCTCCTAGTAACAATATTCCTCCTGCACCGGGTAATGAGATGCTCCCTCCCCCTCCTCCCAGTGGCATTCCCGCTTTTCCTAGCAATCCTCCTCCTTTCAGCTTCTAAAAATCGCCATCCACCACGGGGAAGTTTCCGCCAATCGCACGAGAATCGCTTCTACGGGATTGCAGCTACATTCGCGCCTTTCCCCTATCGTGGCTTGTGGCTCAATTTCATGGGGGTGGGAGACATGATTGCCACCGCCCCAATCCCCGATCCTGACCGCCCTCTTAATATCACACGCAAAATTAAACATTACGTATACGCGATCGCAAACATCCCCCCTCGACACTAAGAACAGAAGAAAAGTCTTTGATTTGACCACTCATCCCTTTTAGGAGAGTTCATGATTCCAATCATCATTGGCGCTGGTGCTTTAGGTAGTGCCGCCATAGGAACGTTTGTAGGCGCTGCTGGCAAAGCAGACATAGATTCAGCGCAGGAAATTACTAAACGCGCTCAAGAACGTTACGAATGTGCTGTTACCAATTTGCAAGCAAAATTTGAAGCCATCAACAACTTGGCAGCAGCATATGATCAGCTTCAAATTCGGATTCAGGCGCGAACAATTGGGCGTTTCGTTAGCTTTGTTGAACGTATCGGTCAAAGAGCTTCCCAAAGTGATATGCGTTTTCTAGAGGGACTGGATATTTCAATTGAGCAACTCAAGGAGTATAAGCCTGCGTTTCTTGAAGCAGAAAAAGCATCCAAGGGGTTAGTTTCGGCTACTAATGCAGGTATGGCAGCCGATGCAAATGCAGTAGGCGTAGCACATGCTTTTGGAACAGTTACCGTTCCTCAACTTTTTGGATTGTTTACGACCAAAGTAGCTGTCTCCCAGCTGGGTATTGCGGGGGTCTCAACCTATTTGGGTGGCGGCAACATGGCACTAGGAGGAGCTGTACTTGGAGGTATTGCTCTCGGTTCCGCCTTAATAGTGGGTGGTCTCCATCTGGCTGGTAAGGGAGAGAAAGCTCTGGCTGAAGCACGCAAATATCAAGCTAAGGTCGAAACTGAAATCAGCAAAATTGAAACGGTTCAGAAGTTCCTGCAACAAGTTGAACAACGAATTCAAGAGTCGGGACAGCTAGCGCATAGGTTAGAAAGCCAAACTAAAACAGTACTCGACCAACTTGAATCCCTACCTCAACCTTTTAAGAGGAAGCAGGATGCGGAGAAAGTAGCGATTCTGGTGAAAGCACTTTCAGACATCATAAAGACTCCAGTTCTAAACAGTGAAGGAAAGCTAAACTTTGCGGTTCTCCCGGACTTATGGTGATAAGTTTTACTTAGTCGTTTCTCTACCCTGCTCCCCTGCTTAATTCCCCTGCTTAATATAGATAAAAAAGTTAGCGAAGCGGATTGAGTATCAGGTGGGGAGTCTGTCAAATAGTAAACTCAGCAAACTCACTGTTTTCATCCCCATCAGAAGTTTTATCATTAAGATTTGGCTGAAAATCAGAGCTGTGAATAACTTCTTTGAATGTGAGTTGTGGATTTTGTTGAAGAATATTCAAGATACTGATAAAGTCCCGAACAACTTCACGGGGTGTTGAAAGTTTATCTGCTCCCAAACGATTGACAACTTCTTGCTTAAATTCCTCGACTTCACGCGCTGAGAGAGCCTTTTTGGCGTTGTAATGGATAGCATGAACGTCAACCAAGCGTTGTAAAAGCTTAGAAATTTCTTCTGAAATTAGCGGTTCTAAGCGAATGACAGGTGCAGAAGTATCTTGTAAACCCTCGTTCAGGAAACGGCTTTTTGCCAGTCGGGTGCGCCACGCTTCATCGCTTTGCAATCCTCGGCGGGAATCATCCAGAAACTGGGGTGTACCACCAATGAGGATACCCAGATTTTCTGCCTTTCCCTGCATGGCGTCGTTGAACATGGCTAAAAGCTTGTCATAGTTGCTCTGACGGGAAGCTGTATGAGTAATTTTGTATAGATGAATCGCTTCGTCTAACAGAATCAACAGCCCTTTGTAGCCAATATCCGCAACAAAACGGGCAAACAGTTTGATATAGTCGTACCAAGTATCGTCATCAATAATGACGCGCACACCTAAGGCAGATTTAGCTTCTGTTTTGGTGGAAAATTCGCCTCGTAACCAACGCAGTGCGGCATCTTTTTTATCGTTATTATCCTCACGGTAGCCACGCCAATAGGCAATGATCACATTGGCAAAGTCAAATCCATGCACTAAGCCTTCCAAGTTATCAACGACTTCGCGAATTTTTAATTCAACTTCGTCATCAAACCCCTCGTCGTGAGGACGCTTACCCGTCGCTTGGGCAACTTGGCTAAGGATAGAGCTAATCCATTTTTCCAGAATAAGTGCGATCGCACCACCATTAGGATGTGTTCTTGTGGCAATATTCCCCATTAATTCCCGATAAGTTGCCACCGCATGATTTTTGCTGCCGGCAAGGCGGCGTTCTGGTGATAAATCGGCATCCGCCACAACAAACCCCTGCTCCATTGCCTGGTTACGAATCAATTGCAGCAAAAAGCTTTTTCCTGAACCATAACGCCCCATCACAAAACGGAACGCAGCCCCCCCTTCACTGATGTTGTCCAAGTCTTGAGAGAGGGCGGCAATTTCCTTTTCTCTACCTACTGCAATATGTTCTAAACCTACTCTGGGGACAACACCCGCCGATAGGGCATTCATCAGGGCAGTTGAGACTCGTTTTGGAATTTTGGGCATTACTCTAGGTTTGAAGAATCAGTTTTTGGGGTTAGATGCCAAGGCCGTCTCTCTAACACTTCATCTTTATATCGCAGTTCTAGAGGGTTCGCGAGAAAAATTAACCACAGATGCACACAGATGCACACGCATAAATAGACTTCTTGCTTTCAATAGCTAGGACGGGTTTTTCGATCCATCCCACAAGAGTCAATCTTTTGATTCAATAGAAGCAGATGAATTCCCAGGGATCTCTGCCGCTAGGGTATTGGTCTGAGACAAGATATTTTTGTAATTTAATAAGTCTTTAAAATATAGAATAATGGGTTCTTTAAAAATGTACGAATAATCTTCATGAATTTCTGGGATAACAGAAGCACCACCGCTGACCAAGAGTGTATCTCCAAAGGTATTGAGTGCGATTTCGTTAATTGACTCAATTAGTACCTCTGGCATGGTTGACTGTTTATCCGCAATGCGCTTCAAGGTAGCTGCGTCTTTTTCTAAAATCGCCTTGAATGCCCTCTGCTCATCATCATTGAGCTGCTGGATAAAGCCGAGCCATTCGCGCCATTCTTCCGGTAAAAATATAGACACTACATTCTCAAATCCCTGGGTTATAGTTTGAGAAGTCACATTTTCTTGAGTATCAATTTCTTGAATTTGAGTTTGTAGATTGTCTGACGCTACTTCTAACTGCTGCTTGCGATTTTCGAGATTGGCTAATTCTTTACTAAGTTTCTTCTGTTGTTTTCGTTTTTCTGCGATTTGACCAATTAACTGATCGAGTTTAACTTTTCCAGCGAGTAAGCTCGCTTCGACTTCCTGCTGTTGTTCCTGTAAGGGCGCTAAAGCTTGTTTTAATTGGTCTTGGCGTTGCTGAAGAACCTGAATTTGTGTTTGTAAGTCGTAAGCTTCCCCTTCTAAGTTCTGTTTTCGCCTTTCTAATAGCGCTAAATTGGGATGCAGCTGTTCCTGCTGCTTCTGCTGCTCTGAAATTTGGTCTTGCAGATGCTCCAGTTCATTTTTTAATCGATTTAAACGAGTTTCTGTTTTCTGGAGTTGAAAGGTTTTTCCCGAAAGAGATTGGTTGATTTCCGCTTGCTGTTTCTCTAACTGTTGAAGTTGGGTTTGTAGGGCGTAAAATCCTACTTCTTCCTCTTGTTTTTGTTTTTGAAAATCACTCAGGTCTCGATACAGTTCATTCCTTTGGATATGTAATTCTGAAACCCGGTTGAGGAGCAGGCTGCGTTCACTTTGCAGGGCATTAATGCTGGCTTCTATTTCCTGTCTTGTCGCTGTTGCCGCCGCCAAAGAGTGATAGAGTTGGGTTTCTTCTTCTTCAAGTTCTTGAATCTGGAGTTGCAGAGAACTTTTGAGCAGTTTTTCCTGATAGATGCGCCGTCTGTCTGCGATCGCAGATCCGACATAAGCCGCAGGGGCTGTAATCCCAGCCGTCAGCAGTGCTTTGGGTAAATCTCGATTGATCAGCAATCCTAGTAGAAAGCTGACACTAGAGGCAACTGAACAGAGCAGGATTCGATTGGCTACCTTAATTGATTGCATCTTCTATTTTGAGCCAAGCCAAATAAATTATGAATTATGAATTATGAATTATGAATTATGAATTGGGGTTATCGTAATTTGTCTTTTAGTTATCATCTTTGCTATGTTTTCATTATTCCTAATTACCGATTAACAAAATTCCCAGAAATGGCTAATTCGCCTCTTAAAAAATCGATAAATTGACGTGCTGTGCGTCCAGAACGTCCATTATGGCGAGTGGCCCATTGCAAAGCGCGATACTCTAATTCATTATCGCTCAAGAGAATTCTGGATTGTTCGGCTAGATGTTGAATAATCTTAAGATAAGTTTCTTGATTCGCTGGCTCAAATGTGAGGGTTAGACCAAAGCGATCGCTAAACGACAACTTTTCCTGAACAGTATCCCAGGTGTGGATTTCATCGCTATCTTTAGGACGGGGTCTATCCTCAAAAAACTCTCGCACCAAATGCCGCCGATTGGACGTTGCATAGACAACAACGTTTTGCGATCGCGCAGTAATATTGCCTTCCAACACGGCTTTTAGGGATTTAAAGTCGTCGTCATCTTCCTCAAAGGAAAGGTCGTCAACAAAAATAATGAATTTCAGAGGTACATTCCGTAGTTGCTCTTGTAGGGTTGGAAGGTCTTTTAACTCCGATTTAGCCACTTCAATCAACCGTAGGCCCTTATCCCCATACTGGTTTAGCAACCCCTTCACTAACGATGATTTCCCATTGCCGCGACTGCCATAGAGCAAGACATGGAGGGCTGGGTAACCCGCGAGTAAAATCTCTGTATTCTTCACCAAGGCTTCTTTTTGCAACTCATACCCCACCAGTTCCGTTAACTCAATCGCATCAGGATGAGCAATGCCAAGCAACTGCCCTGACTGCCAGCGAAAGGCGCGATACTGGGCAAAGAGTCCTGTACCAAACTGCTGGTAGTATCCGGCTAAAATCTCTACACCATCCGCCCAGTCATTCAGTTGTTGCAGTTGTTCTCGATAGGATTGCTCATTTACCGCAGAACCTCCCAACTGAGCGAGGGTTTGTGAGTCAAAATCTTGCTCTTGATGCCAAGCAATGGGAGCAACCGATACTTTAGCGGCCACTTGCACCCAGTGGCTGAGTTGTTCGCTGCTGCATTGGTAAAGACTTTGCAATGACTGCAAATCCTGCTGAGCAGCGGCAATTAGAGCTTTTGGCAAATCCTGAACCGGTGTTACCTGGGCTTGTTGGGTAAATGGATTGTTGTCTCTGAGAATTTGTGTCAGCAGGTAGTCTTGCCAGCTTTGATTGTTCACTGCCAAGGCTTTAAACCATCTACCGTAGGATTGGAGAGACTTAAGCCCATCGGCATCGCTATGCAGGAAAGATTGCAGTAGATCGACAAACGCTTGACCGACTTCCCCATCCAAGACAGCTTGATACAGCAACAGCGATGCTGCTTGGCGTAGGAGCATTTGAATTGAGGTGGTAGCAGGAGTAGCCATAAATGCGCGATCGCTTGAGTTTGCTCGATCTTGCATTGTAGCGCCTGCCTATCTTCTCCTGCGTCAGCATTGGGTTGGTATTGAGCGGATAGCTCCTCTCTCCTACAGCGGTTTAAGTTATTTAAACTTGTCTAATACCTTAATTTCTTTAAAATGTCAAGGTGCTGATCGGATTTATAGGAATCTTTACATCTTTTCTGTGAATTGTTGTACAGCAGTAAATTTTCCTAATCATTACTTGTCATTCATCTCACCCTGAATTAGGCTGCAATCAACAGGTGTTAAAACCAAATCATCCCCACAGATAACTGAAGCTGGCTCGATTGTCGAGCAATTAAAACAATTATTAATTTTCCGGAGAAAATATGACTAGCAACCTGATGAAAAACTTCGCAGCAGCCACTGTTGTCGGTGCTTTATTCAGCTTTGTTGTTGCTAGCACGACTGTAGGCATTGCCTTAGTTTTTCACCTCACAACCGGCCATTCAAATCAGACCGGTGTGAGTTTGTTGCATCGATAAATTATGAATTATGAATGCTGAATTATGAATTAAGCATTCAGGCATTTAGAGGGAGATTTTGACTCCCCCTAAATGTAGACCACTAAAATTTTTTAGTGGGGGCTTCAACCTAATTCGTAATTAAGACGCCGTCGCTAATAAGCCACTGTGTCGGAGCAAAGCCTCGGTACTCGGTTCACGACCTCGGAATGCCTTAAACACGTCCATCGGATGCACGCCGCCACCTAAAGCCAGCACGGTATCGCGGTAGCGCTTGCCTGTCGCTGCGATCGCATCCTCATTGTCCAAGCCCACCTCTTCAAACGCCGCAAAGGCATCA
>JBFLZA010000303.1:0-10302 GCA_040756535.1 Cyanobacteriota bacterium | reverse complement strand
AGGAGGACACAATCGGAGTTCTACTACCTGGAACACGAAGGGAGGACATTACGGGCACTGCCACGTTCCTGAAAACACCCATTGGGACCCCGCTTACACCAAGGGCGATTTGAAAATTATCATGGGGAGTGCATTCGAGTCTCTTGAGTTACCAGAAGAGGAAGATTTTTCATTTGAAGAGGTTAGTTTTGAGGAATCACTTGCTTTACCAGAGCCGGTAGAAGTTGAGCTTGCAAGCGTAAAGCTAGTGACATACCCTGTGCCAATTGAGCTAGATGAGCAGGGACATGGTTCAAAGTATGTGGATGTATCTGTAAATGAAGTAATTTCTGTCATTCCACAGGCGTTTAATCTAACCCATGAAAATGTGTGGAGTGCATACACAGTTGCATTAGCAGAAGATGAGGGACGCACTGTATTAGTAGCAAGCGGGGGAAAACCAAACACAAGCGTTGTTGTGTTTGTCAAAGTACTGCAAGTATATGGTTCAGCGTACATACCATCAGTTGGCTGTCCCGCCGATTCACACTAACGACTATTGAGGAACCGAAACAATGAAACGAGACTATTACTGGATTAAAGCTAAGGTTGCGAATATTCTGAGCGATGAGCTTCTACGTCAGGAGATTCTTGATACTCCTCATAAGTGCCTGTCGTCAGGTGTACAAGCTCGCTTTCAACCTACTATCACTTCTGAAGAACTACGTAAAGAAGCTGAGCATTACGATCTTTGTAAGAGAACACCAGGCATTACTGAATTTGAGACCATTGTTATCCCTTTTGGTCGTCCAGTGTTAATGGTTAAGAACAATACGTTTTTTAATAAACCTCCTAATTTTGAAGAGCCAGAAAGTGCATTTTGGCGTGATCGCCTAGAACAAGCTCGTCCGTTTCTCGAAAAAGCTATTCCCGCTGTTGGACGTATAGAAGTTGAGGAACATCCAACCTATGATTGGGTAGGAACTGGTTGGCTTGTAGCAGAAGACATTGTAGTTACTAATCGACACGTTGCAAGTGTATTTGCACAACGAGATGGAGGAAGCTTTAAGTTTCGCCGGAATCTTCATGACAGAACAATGGAAGGAATTATTGATTTTCGTGAGGAATTTGCTGTAGATCAACAGAGCGAATTTAAGCTTGTTAAAGTACTTCATATTGAAGATGAAAACGGACCAGATATAGCATTCTTCCAGGTAGAAAGGCAGTCGGGAGGTCTTTCATTAGTCCCTCCAATTAAGTTGTCACAAGAACTGGTTCGACAGGATATGGAGGTAGCAGTAATTGGCTATCCAGCGTCTGATAGTCGTGTTACTGATCCAGCCCTTATGCGGCGAATTTTTGGAGATGTTTTTAATGTAAAACGTCTAGCTCCCGGAAAAATTATGAAGGTTGAAAATAATTCGTTCCTGCATGATTGCTCCACGTTGGGAGGAAACTCTGGCTCAACCGTACTAGACCTTTCTACAGGTAACGCAGTTGGACTACACTTTGCAGGTCAATTTCTCAAAGGAAACTATGCTGTACCTGCTAATTTGATAGCTGAACGGCTACAAAAATTAGGGTAAGCTACTACGGCTATCCTATATCAGTTAGCTATCAATACATTTAAGGGACTTCCAAAGAATAAATTGTCCCAATCAAGGCTGTAGAGCAGGTAATACTGTGCCTCTCCAATAATGTATGGATGATTATTTATCTGGATGTCCCTAAAGGTTTAAACCTCTCATTTGGAGAATTTCTGTTTACGAATTATATAGGATTAATGCACTAGAAACTGTGTCAAGGTTAAGTCCATTTTAACCTTTTTATCGCAGTTACGGAGAAAGCCTTTAAGACTTTGCCAATCATTCTGGAAATACTGAACATGACTAAATTACGTGATGTCATTGAAAAAAAATTAACTATTCCTTTTGGAGATATAGTTACTTCTCCACTGGCTACAGACGAAGAACTTTGTCGAGAGATACAGCAAATTCTTTATGAAAATAATTTTTATCGATTTGAGGTTGATGGTATTTACGGAAAAATCACTAGAGAAGCCCTTAGGGATTTCAAGGAATCTTATGCCTTATCAGGCGGAGATCTTCTTGGATCAACGACAGCCGAATTTCTCCTAAGAGCTGATAAGCCTGCTCCAGTTGAGACGGACTATGATTTCAGCACGCCAAAAGGAACGCAAAGAGCTATTATCAGAGAGTGCAGAAAGCAGGGATTGGCTCTCAATACCCAAATTGCTTATGTGCTTGCTACGGTTCAGCACGAAACAGCCCATACCTTTAAACCAGTAAAAGAAGCATTTTGGTTAGACGAAGGTTGGAGACGTAGGAAACTTTGGTATTTCCCTTACTACGGTCGAGGTTTTGTTCAATTAACCCACCGATCCAACTACCAAAAATACAGCAATATTTTGGGAATAAACTTAGCGGATGAGCCTGATCGAGTGATGGAGCCAAAGATTTCCTTGTTTATTTTAATTGATGGAATGGCAAAAGGAAGGTTTACAGGTGCAAGGTTAGGACAGTTTGTCAACTCCAGCAAAACAGACTTTGTTGCAGCTAGAAAAGTTGTAAACCCTGGCGATAAGGCACATGCTATCAAGGATTTAGCAGAAAGCTGGTTATCAAAGATTAATTTAGAATCTATTGATTCTGAGTCTCCTGTTCTTGAGATGCCAGAAGAACTAGAAATACTTCTTTTAAAACAGGTAATGGATAGCTAACTGGGCTATACTCACATTCCCCACCTTTTAGTATGACACTAGCTGTTTTAGGAGATTTGGGACTGAGGACTGGGAAGAGGACTTTGCGTAGTCCATGTTTTCACTTTCACCTTAAAGACAAACTAACAATACAATATGGAATCATCAATTTATGCCATTCTAGTAAAAGCAGCAGAACGCTCTGAATCGAACGTTGTCACAGTTGAAGAGACTGAAGTTATCGAACTTAGTAGTGAAACTGCTTTGATATTTGTCACTACAAGAGAAGCATCTTCACCCAACTCAAGTACTCAATCTACTCGAACATTAGTAGTAAAAACTTCAAATGGGGGAGCGAGTTGGCGCGAAACTCTTGATGCTCCTGAAGGAGCTGTTGTTTTGGATGAGCTTTTCCTCATTTCTGGTGAAGATGATACAATCCAGGAGTTGTGGTTCATTACTCAATGGCAAGTTGAGGCAACTTTTCCAACATTGTATTGGACAAGCGATTCTGGAGAAACGTGGCAAAGTTCAAGTGCCATTCATGACTTTCTTGTAGATAAAGGACATGTTTCCTTTAATTATGCGGATGGTCTTCGGTTCCGGAATAAAACTGAAGGAATTGTGATTGCAAGGGCACTCAACATAGAATCAGGTGAGGAAGATTTAATTTACTTCCTCCAAACTCAGGATAGTGGCAAAACATGGAAGGAAATCCAAGAGGTTCCTAAGTGGTATTTCCAAGTACAAAATGCGAAAAAAATCCTGAAATGGAGAGTGCCCAGTTTTCATATAACTAACAATAAAGAACAAATTTTTATTGGAAAGATGGTAGGCAGTTTCCCATTAATTCTAAAGTTTCAAGAGACTTTGGAAGATTAAGTTGCGGAATGTTTCCAGTCCATCTATCTGGTTTTTCTAGCTGGCATTAAGCAGATTATTAAAAATAATTTACATGTTTTTTATACCAAATTACACATTAATCTTGAAAACTTTTAAAGCTTACGTTGTTTCGCTTCTTGTTTTCCTTAGTTTAATTATATACGGATGGTGCGCTAGTGCAGCGCGGCAGAAATAACCCACCAGTTCAAGTGGTCTCTGGGTAGCCCTGAAACTTGCGGATAATGGTTCTTTATCTTGATTTTATTGTTCTTATTGATTCTATGGCTTTGTAGAACTTTTAGGAGTCAAAAGAAAATAATAAACGATGATAGCACTACGGCAGAAGGCTGACCCTTTGACATTACGTAAAGTTCAAGCAGCAGTATTTCTCTCTCGGCAGGAACACCGCGTGTCATCCGTTTGAGTCACTGCGTCTGCCCAGTTACTCTTGTCCTTTAGTGCGATCGCGCTTCAACCTTTGCACTTCCTCAATGCTCAATCCTGTAGTTTGACAAATCATTTCTTCATCTAAAACATCCAGAAGTCGCTTGGCGATTTGGATTTGAGCTTCTCTCATCCCTTGTTCCTTACCTTGTCTGGTAGCCCTTCTAATCGCATTCCGCTGGTCATGTATCCAAATCTCCCGCTTCTCCAAGTCTTCCAATTCTTCACGAGTCAGGTTCGCTTGATTGGCAACTTCAAAAGCTTTCCGTATTTCTGGAATCTCCCCCATTGTTTCTGGAACCGCATCCAAACTCCTTGCACTCTTGAGAAAATAGATCCACTTATCGGTTAGCGTCTCTAACTCCTCCAGTTCCTTGTTAAATTTTGGCAATTCCACAAATACTAACTCAATGTTATAAATCAGGTAGTCAACTAGATAATCTTTTTCTTTCAGGACAAAACGCGAAATCACTTTATCTAGATTGGGAAACATCTCAAAGTCCGTGATAGTCAAAGCAATCACCGGATTTAACAACGTGTAATCTTCCCCACTATCAAGTTGAATTGAATAGGCTTTTGCTGCATTGTACAAAATTCGTTTCTCAAATCCCTCGACATTCAAGACTTGCATCTCGATAATCACGGTTTTATTCCCCGTTATCTTAGCTTTGACATCTAAGTAGGTGTCTTTGACGCCACGTATTCTGGGAGCTAGATAGGGGTTGAGGATTTCTAAATCTTCAATGATAGGACGCCCCTCATAGAGGAGGGCATTTAAGAAACTAATGAGAATGTCCTTACTTTGCTCGGAACCGAATATTTTTTTAAAGGCAAAATCTGTCTTAGGATTGATAAAAATCATGGAAAACTCTCAAAACTATGCGATCGCCCGGTCATCTATATATTGACATGAGGCGTGATATGTGCATTCAAAATACTAGCGATCGCTGTGAGAAGTAGCTAGAAGCAGGTATTGCACCTGTGAGTACTATTTTTGTGGGTTGGAAAGCCCTCCCTAACCTAGAGGACGGAGTGACAGGCGAGACGCCTGCCCCACAAGATTGGATAACTGATCTTTTGGCAATCCCTAAAAAACTGAATCCTCATCGGATGACTTGTCTACTGGCCCAAAGTCCTCAGGTAGCTCATCAATACGCTCAATTCCCAGCAGTTGGCACAGCTTTTTGAGTTGCGAGATGCTCAGTTTCGCCTCAGTCTTTCCTGCGATCCAGCGTTGGTAAGTAGCACGAGGAATGCCACTGTACATGGCTAATTCGTCTTGGGATAGAGTCGTTCGTTCAATTCTCAGCGCTTCCAACGGTGAATCACTTGCCTGTTTTCGCCTTTTGCTTCTTTCAGTCATCGCGTGCTAACTAAGCATCATTTTGATACCTCCTATTGACATCTCTATATAAAGGTATCAAAATGAGATTTATATAAAACACAAGAGGGCTGATCGCTTTCAAACTCTAGTTGTAAAGCTGCCCTTACTCTAGTGTCTCATTTTGTCGTAGTACACCATTTCGGTTTATTCACTTTGCCGGCACAGTGAATCACTGTGTGGTGCCAACCTGCATGAGCGATCGCATGATTAACGAGCGATCGCTAAGACCTTCATTATCCAAATTTTCTTATGAAACACTCTGACTGGCTGCGCCTCCAATCAGAAGGCGACTGCATTTGTGCAAATCTACGCCAACAGGGATACCAATGCCGCAAACAAACCCGACGCTTATCCTGGAAGCTTTCCAAAGAGGGTCAGGAAGATTACATTCTCACGTTCTCACCAGCGCCAGTCAACGATTGGAGGTTAATCCCCAATAATACCAACCCCGCCAGAACCGAACTGTGGCAACTCATTGAGCAAGCCTTAGCCCGCATCAGAGGAGAAATCAAGACAACGTCATCTCAACGCCCTTCACAAGCTGAAGATTACTCTCGTCCTTGGGCAATTGTCCGACTCCTACCCGATGCCCAACGGTACACAGTAGCCCGTTTTTTCAACCGCCAAGATGCTGAAGAACACAAGCGATTTTTAAACCGCTATATGCCTGCTGCTGAATTTGAAATCTTGTTTGACGTACCAACTCCTCCCGACATCTCAAATCTTGCTCCCCCCTTTTTAAGGGGAGTTGGGGGGGATCTGAATGTGTAAGCCATACAGGGGAGGGCACGGCAATGCCGTTCCCCTACAAACAAATTCTATGAGCATCATCATGACAACCTTATTCCGCCGCCTCCAACCTGCGAAGAAATTCCGCATCACCCTCACTTGCATCGCCCAATTCCTGAAAATTCCCAAACACCTGATTGTGCGCCTTGAATGTTGGGCATACGTCATCTTTGTGCATCGCACTGATAAAGGCGGACAATTCATCAGCTACCGCCAACTGCGACAGTGGTTTTATGCTGTTGCCTGCCAGATTCAAAATTGCTCCACATGGCAACAACTGCGCTGCTTGTGGTTTGCCATTGAAGAAGATTGCCAACAGCACAAAAAGCAGTACGACGATGAGTATCACCCATGCGTATACAAAATCTGGACAAAACGCTGGAATACACTTTGGAACGAGCAAGCGTCAGCCGACTCAGCCACCGATGTCTGAATCCTTATATCCTTTAGCGTTTACAATTCTGTTATCAATCCTTCGGATATCAGTAATTGCTCTAATTCATCAATTAGAACGTTGAGCTGATGAAGTAGACCCGGATTACCCTCCGATAAAGACATCGAAGCATTAACAGCACGAATCTGCTCTTCCATCGCATCTGGTACTTTTGAGCATAGCTTTTTTACCCACTCTATCAAGCGCTTTTCACCAGGATGAGGGACACAATTGACGGCAAAAATAATGTCAAAATAACTGGCTAATAAAGCCACTGTCCGATGTAGAACACTCACCGAATCATCTCGGTTAATTGCCAATTCTAATTGGTGAGTGTAAGCAGAAATGTTTCGCCGCAGAATTGGGTAGTTTTTAGCAAAAATCGCCTTTTTTAAGGGTTCGGGATAGGGCTGATTTGCCTTGTCTTGCAATTGTTTGAACCACCCTTCTTTATCACATAATGGCGCAGAAGTCAAAACATTCCACCAGAAGCAGGTAGAATAACCAACCGAGGCTTGATGATGAACAAGTACGCGATCGAGTTGTTCCTCAATCCACTGAGGCGTGCGATACATCACATCAACGCCACACCCAGAACGACGCTCTATCCACTCATCCCCCGGTTCCCAGAATTGATTGTTGATTTCTATGCGCTCGGCAAATTCTTGTGCAATTTTCTGCCGAACTTCTACAGCAATTTCCTCCTGCATATAGACATAAAAATCATAATCCGACGTCTCATTGGACGCTCCTGCTGTACGGGAACCGGCTAAAACCACAGCCACGACTTGAGGCAAAGCGCCAAACTTGTCAGCTATGGCTTGAGCTAAGGGAGGAACTTCTTCTAGGCGAGGGATGTTGTAAACCATGCCATTGACTTAGTTTTAGCGGTTGCCTCAGACTACTGCTGCTTTGCGGAATTTAATTTCTGTATCCGTATACTCAGGAACCCAGCCTTCAGTTGTCGTGAAGTAACGCACCGCTTTAACCCGTTTTGCGGGGGTGAGATAAAACCAGTGTTCGGTATTAGCGGGGACGTTAATGAATTCCTCTGATTGCACTGTCAGTTCCACCTGAGTGCCATCCGGACGTACAAAGCCAAAGACGCCTTCACCTGCAACGATGTAACGTACTTCGTCGTCAGCATGATAGTGACAGCTATTAAATTTAGACAGGAGAGCGTCGAGATTCGGTACTTCTGGATGCAGCACGATTAAGTCACGGGACTGATAACCTGCTGAAGTTTTGAGTTGTTCAAAGTAGTTATCCAACGATTGAACTACCTGCTCCTTCTCCTCATCGCTCAACGCATCTTTAGCAAGTAAGGCGTGAATTTCTGGATTATCGCCCACAGGCCAGCGATTGAGTTGAACATTTAGAGGAGCGAGTTCCCGCTCAATATCACCCAGCTCAGTGTAGGTTGTACCATCTTCAAGTTGCAAAATCGCCATAATACACCTTCAAACTTCAAATCCCGGATTTACGCCATTACGTTTTGTTTAGGTCGTCAAAGGATAGATTGACTGAGCCTCTCTTCTATTGTGGAGTTCTCTGTGTGCCTTTGGGGTTCACTTTCACAGCCTGGTTGTCTAAGACCGAAAAATTAGCTGGCAGCATCTCCAAAGGTAGAGTTTACACGATCGCACTCTTTCCTAAGCGCACTTTCCCTATTGTAATTTCGACACCCGTTAAGCTTTTGTATAGTGTTGTGTCGTATGGTGTCACCAATCTTAGGTTAGCGACGCACAACAGCTCTATTGGGGTGAATTCATGTCGCGCCTTCTCGCCTTGGCTGCTTGGCGCTTTTCTCGAATGGCTTGCAATGTCAAAATAGCCAAAGTCAGTACAGTGATGGGAATGACAAAAGCAATCATCATCGTGCTGAAAATCGGGAGACTGGCGTGCCTTGTGGAGTCCATAATCAGGTAAGCCGTATAGGCAATGTAGTATGCCAGAAACAGCACTCCTTCCCAACGGGCAATGATGCGACCGGTGAAAAAAATTGGTAAACAAGCGATCAAAACAGCAATCATCACCGGCAGATCGAAGTTGAGAACAGCGGCAGGGACGGGAATACCGTCTGGTGCAATGATGCTGGATAGACCCAGTACTGCCAGAATGTTGAAAATATTACTACCGACCACATTCCCAACTGCAATATCTCGCTCACCGCGAACACTGGCAATCGCTGAAGTGGCAAGTTCCGGCAAAGAGGTTCCAGCAGAGACAATAGTTAATCCGATGATCAACTCACTCACACCGATAGCTTGAGCAATAGAGATTGCACTATTCACCAGCAAGCGAGAACCAAGCAATAGTAAAGCCAAACCCGCGATAATCAGTCCCAAATTGATCAGCCATTGCTGCATTGAATTCTCTGCTCGATTGCCATACTCTCTGACGTACTCATCGTCAGCCTCAGTATTATTTTCCTTACGGCTTTGGTAAATCAAAAAGATGGTGTAAATTACACCGCCAATAAATAAGACAATGCCATCCGACCTGCTGATTTGGCGATCGAGTCCGAATAAAAGCATGAGAAAGGATACACCGATCATGATCGGCACATCTAACCGGATTAGCTGCTTAGACACAATCAACGGTGAGATCAAAGCCGACAAACCGAGAATTAATAACACATTAAAAATATTGCTTCCGACCACATTGCCCACAGCAATATCGGCTTGGCCAGCAAGACTTGACTGCACGCTCACTGCCAATTCTGGAGAACTTGTGCCGTAAGCAACAATGGTTAATCCGATGACGAGTGGCGAGATACCCATATTAGCGGCTAATCTCGACGCTCCACGTACTAACGCCTCTGCGCCTGCCACCAACAGTACCAGCCCGATGACTAGAAAAACAATTACGCTGATGTTCATACCCTTCTTTTTAGCTCGGTAGTGATTCTGGTGTTAGCGCTATAAGGAAAACCCAATCCTTAGAGCGCTCTCCATAAAAGCTGCATAATTTCTAGCAACCTGAAATCAGTCTATTCGACCAGCCGACTATGAATCCTTGAGCGCCGGGGAGTCAATTGAGTTGAGTTCACCCATGGAGGTAGAACAACAGCAAGATTTCAAGGAGATTTTGGAGGAGTCACTTTGTTATGTGTTGTGCTACGGCAGCTAGTATTGCCTGATGAATTGCTCCATTGCTGGCGATGATGCCCTGATTATTAAGGAGCTTCGTTCCGAACGAGAAGTCTAAAAGTTGACCGTACATATCGGTAACTCGCCCACCCGCCTCTTCTACCACGATCGCTCCTGCTGCATGATCCCAAGTATTCTGTCTATGGTCGGGGAATTTGAAGGACGGGAAACGGAGGTAGAGTGCTGCTTCTCCCCGCGCCACCACCCCATACTTTGCCTGAGAGTCGATTCGTACCGAGGGGGTAGTCAGTCCCACTGCTTGAGCGACTATCTCTTGCAACTCAGGGTTACTATGTTCCGATACGACACTCTCGGCTAATCGGAATGAATCAACATCATGAGGTTGAACGTGAACGGGTTGGGGCGCACCTCCCGCTAGAGGAATCATTGTGGTTCCTTGACCCTTTATTGCCACAAAAAGAACTCCTCGTTCTCCATTGGGTTGGGCTGGATCGACGGGTAAAGCTGGGCAACCCAAGACACCTACCTTCACCTCCCCCTCCTCAACGAGTGCCAGAGC
>JBFLZA010000302.1:0-10333 GCA_040756535.1 Cyanobacteriota bacterium | reverse complement strand
GCACTAGCCGATTTGGGGTTCCGAGTTCTGATTGTAGATGGGGATTTCCGACGGGCAGAACTGAGTCAACGTTTAGGTTATGAGCAAGAACTCGTTCCCGTAGGACGGCCAGTGCAACTCCAACCCAGTCTTGATTTGGTGCCGACCGTACCCAAGCAAGGCAAAATTGTAGAGCTGGTGACGCGTGGACGATTCGAGCAGAGTTTAGCTGCGGCTCAGTCAACTAATGAATACGATTACGTTTTGGTTGATAGCGCTCCTGTAAGTCTAACCAGTGAAACGGCTCTGATGGCAACCGTTATCCCGAACGTGTTGCTTGTTGTTCGGCCTGGTATGAGCAAGCGCAACTCGGTCAATGATGCGCTCGATCAACTGGCTCAACACAATGCCAAAATTTTGGGTTTAGTCATCAATGGTGTAGAAACCCAGTCCAAATCCTACCCGCCTCGACATCAAGGTTCTTTAGTGGAATCATAAGCGATGCGACGTAGAGAACTGCTGGAGTTAGCCGTATCTAGTGCTGCGATCGCTCAGTTATTCAACACCTCCTGTCAACGCCGAACCTCTGGCAATGGGGTTGGCGAGGATTTCGGCTGGGCAACTCCTGTAGCCTTTTCGAGAAAGGTGATTGACGCGAAAGTCAGTGTAGATTGGGAACAAGCGGTGGCTCAAACCACACCCTTCACCTTTGGCTCGAACGACTACGAAATCATCAACCCCAAAAAAGCCGCCGATTCCGTCTACCAAGACCGTCTGGCCCAACTGAACATCCGTTTAATTCGCATTCACAATTCACGCTTGAGCGATCGCTGGAGTGACCCGGATACTAAAACCTGGGATGAAGCCAAGATTAAAGCGGGTTACGATGTTTCGTATCCCCAAAATCCCACACTGATCCAAAATATTCCCGGTTGGCCCAAGTGGATGGCTCAAGACGAAGACGGTTTGCTCGCTCCCTCCGAGTACGATCGCTATGCTGCCTTTTGTGCCGAACTCGTGGAAGTCCTCAACCGACGCCAACAGCGGCAGGTGCGGTACTGGGAACCCTTGAATGAAAAAGATGTTCCTTACAAAAAAGCGGGTAAGCTGGACGAGCTTTGGAAAATCTACAACAAAGTGGCAGTGGCAATGAAAGCAAAAGACTCCTCGATTCAGGTAGGGGGACCTGCCTTGACTTGGGATGAACCCCGCAGACTCGCTTCCTTTCTCCAAGCCTGTGGCCCCAATGTAGACTTCATCTCCTGGCATCGTTATGGTAGTGGGGATGCCAAAGAACCCACCTACAAGCTAATGTCCTATACCCCTAAGTATGGGAAGCAAGTGCATAAGTTTCGGAAAGTAGCGGCAAAATATATCCCTGACCGAAGCGTGCCGCTTTTATTGGGGGAATATAACATTAATTACTCGTGGAAATCCGGTGAAAAGCGCCAGAATACTCATATTGGGGCGGTTTGGTTTGCTTCAGTACTTAAGCATCTGGCGGATGCCGGAATTGAGATGGCGACCTCCTGGCATCTCAAAGATGGAATTTACGGCATGATTGATCGGAAAAATCATCTGCGACCGGCAGCAACCGTATTTGCCTGGGGTATTCAGTACCTGATTGGCACAGTGATGCTTACAGAGAGCGACCATCATTATGTGGAGGCTATGGCTGTTCGGCAGGTGAATGGAGAGCGATCGCTGCTGCTGATTAATAAATCAGCCAAAGCTGCCAGACTTAGCCTTCAAGGTACGCCGGATGCATCTGTTGCTGAGACTTTACCTATATTTCGCCTAGATGCCAAAGGCGTCACTAAAGCTAAGTTGGCGATAGCCGCTCTAGACGTTGAACCGCTTCTGTTGAACCCCTACTCCCTTGTCTTGTTACGTTTTCCACGGTCTGCTCGTCCTGTCAATTAACCTGGAACATCAAGGATATGTTAGGTAAAACTGTTCAAGATATCCGTGTTAAAGTATTCCTCTACAATCGCTCCAGAAAACTTAATACATTTATGAACTTGATCAAACCAACTGGCCAGACAAGGATTTCGACTGGACAGCCCCTGTAGCATTTTCAAGAAAAATGATTGACGCGAAAGTCAGTGTGAATTGGGAAGAGGCGGTGGCTCAAACTACACCCTTCACTTTTGGCTCCAATGACTACGAAATCCTCAGCCCCGACAAAGCTGCTGATTCCGTCTACCAAGACCATTTAGCCCAACTGAATATCCGTTTAATTCGCATCCACAATTCGCGTTTGAGCGATCAATGGAGCGATCCACAGACCCAAACCTGGGACGCAGCTAAGATTAAAGCAGGCTACGATGCCTCTTATCCCCAAAATCCCACACTGATCCAGAATATTCCCGGTTGGCCCAAGTGGATGGCTCAAGACGAAGACGGTTTGCTCGACCCTAAAGAGTACGATCGCTATGCGACCTTTTGTGCCGAACTCGTGGAAATTCTCAACCGACGCCAACAGCGGCAGGTGCGGTACTGGGAACCCTTAAACGAGAAAGATGTCCCTTACGAAAAAGCGGGGAAACTGGACGAGCTTTGGAAAATCTACAACAAAGTGGCAGTGGCAATGAAAGCCAGAGACTCCTCGATTCAGGTAGGGGGGCCCGCCTTGACTTGGGATGAACCCCGCCGACTCGCGTCCTTTCTCCAAGCCTGTGGTCCCAATGTAGACTTCATCTCCTGGCATCGTTACGGCAGTGCTGATGCGACAGAATCCACCGACAAGCTAATGTCCTATACCCCTGAGTATAGGGAGCAAGTGCAGACATTCCGGAAAGTAGCGGCGAAACATATCCCAGATCGCAACCTGCCGCTTTTGTTGGGGGAATATAACATTAATTACTCGTGGAAATCGGGGGAAAAGCGCCAAAATACTCATATTGGGGCGGTCTGGTTTGCTTCAGTTCTCAAGCATCTGGCGGATGCTGGAATTGAAATGGCGACCTCCTGGCATCTCAAAGATGGAATTTACGGCATGATCGATCCAAAAAATAATCTGCGATCGGCGGCAACGGTATTCGCTTGGGGTAATCAGTATCTGACTGGCACAGTGATGCTTACAGAGAGCGACCATCAATATGTGGAGGCTATGGCAGTATGTCAGGCAGGTGGAGAGCGATCGCTTTTGCTGATTAATAAATCCGCTAAACCTGCCCAACTCAGGGTTCAGGCAACGCCGAAGGCTTTTGCTCCAGAGCGCATACCCATGTTTTCCCTGGATGCCGAAGGAATGATTAAAACGAATTTGGCGACGGCAGTGCTGAACTCTGAACCTTTGATGTTGAATCCCTATTCTCTCGTCTTGCTGCGTTTTCCTGCCAATCGCAGCCGTGTCAATAGTCAAGCAAGTTAACCTTAAGACCATGCAGCAGCATCTCAATCATCCAATTGTGGAGTTTCTCGCTAACCTTTACTTTGAAACCAAGCGCCTGTTTTACCAGTTCCGATACCCCAATGTAACGATAGCTAAGGGGGTAAGGATTAAGGATTCCCTGAAAGTTAGTGGAAAAGTCAAAGTTACGATTGGAGCAGGTTCTCGCTTGAGAAAGCGGGTGAGATTTTCCGGTTCGGGTGAAATTACCATTGGCTGTAATGTCTCGCTCAATGGTCCCTGGATCGGTTGTCAGCGAGCAATTGCGATCGCAGATGAGTGCCTAATTTCCGACTGCTTTATTGCCGATAGCGATTATCACAATCTAGAACCGCACCTCCGTCATTCTCCCCTAGGGCCAAAAGCATCAGCACCAATTGTCATTGATCGCAACGTGTGGGTTGGAGCGAGAGCAACAGTAATGAAGGGAGTACACATCGGTGAAAACAGTGTGGTGGGTTTAGGCAGCGTTGTCCGCAAATCTGTGCCTCCCAATGTTGTGGTTATCGGCAATCCCCAACAAATCGTGAAACATTTTAACCCTGAAAAGTACTCTAGTGATGGCAAAGCGACTGAGCATGAAGTCTCCCTCTGTCAGTCGCTAAGTCGGGAAGAGGCAATGTCAGCCCTACAAGATCATTAAAAAGAGCAAGAGTTATTCCCCTTGCTCTCTAAAAAAATATGGGGCTAAAATGTCTTCTCCCCCTTTAATTAGAAACTTCCGCCATTTCAATCACACGACCTTCCCAATCCTTCACCAAAAAGTTCAGAGGCTTCTCGCTGCGAATTTTATATTTGAGTTGTCGCATTTGCACCCGCATCAACACTTGCTCTAAGCATTCATGGTCAAAGCAAACGTGGCGTTGCTGGTTTTTCTTACCCAAGCTAGCCCCAGAAATAACGTGTAGTTGAGTATTCTTTTTGATTTGGTACCACAACCCATCAGTCCCATTCATCCGGGTAGTAGTGGTTCCCAAGTTCGCCGTTGATATGTAAAGAGGGTCAATACCCGCCGTTCCCAGCGTTTGCTCATAATTGTAGTAGTAGTGCAGAGGGACTTCTGCTGCCGCTAAGTTGAGTACACCTTCATAGAACTGCCGTGCTATCTCTAAATCGGACACCATAACGGTATGCACTTTCGGGGCGCTGGTGAGAAACATCCACATAGCACCCGCATAGGCTGCCAACAGCATCACCATAATGCCCTGAGTGGAGAACAGGCTATCTAAACCGGGCACAAATGAACCTAGAGGCAGGGGCCCAAGCAGGAAGGACATAAAATCAACTGATAGAATCATGAACTGACAAAGCGTAGTGAACTGTTTTTAACTGTGATGGCTCTGTTGTCCTGTCACCGGTAAGATCATTACCACAAGACCTGTTCCTTGATGTTACTTATTCTAGCGAAGTTGCATCATCTCTCCGCTAGAGTCCGATGGTCGTAATCGGCTTGCTACAGGGAGTAGGGAGTACACTCATCAAGCTAAAATTGCTGTTTGGATAACAAACGGCTGAACACACGACCCTGAACTCTTTCTCTCGTGATAGGTAGTAGATATAGTAGGAAGCATCTGCTCTAATTTCCTAATTCCAGTTGTAAATTGAATACCCGTGCAAATCCCCCATTTTCCTGAATCCAATCATCCCATCGTTAAATCGCTGTTTCACCACAGCGATCAGGAATTGCTGACCCTGTTTCAGCGCCATCCCGAACAGGGGAAGTACTTCACGGCGATTTTCTGCCGCTATAGTCCGATTGTCTATACGTTAATTCGGCATTCGGCGCGATCGCCAGTGCAGGCCGAATATCTTTTTACCCTAACTTGGCGTCACATCTTCTACGAACTTAGTGGTTTGGACTTGCGCCAAGATACGGAGCTTGGATCAAATTCCTTCCAAAATTGGCTGATTAATCAAACTGCCTTCTGCATCAACCAAGCCGATTTGCCACCCGTCGAGGAAATTCACTACGATCTCAAGGCAGCACCACCACCTTTTTGGTGTTACCTGGAACAGGCTTTAGAGAAGTTGCAGCCTGTGATGCGGTTAATGGTAATCATGTCCCAGACGTTCCACTGGAGCGAAACGCGGATTGCGGCTTATCTGCAAGCAGAGGGAGAAGTCATGTCTCCCGCCCAAGTGAAAGTTCAGCTCCAAAAAGGGTATCAGTTTTTAGAGGATGCCTTACCTGAAGATATTCGCCAGATTTATTTGGGTGGGGAAGCGCCTCAGGCAGCAGGAAAGTCGAAGGGCAATGCTGTCTCAGTATTAAGTGAGTTTTGAGAAGAGAGCGCTGGCGTTGAACGGTGAGTGAACTTGAGCGATTGGGGGAGGGTGTGATGACACATAAAGGAATTGGGATTTGGGAATTGAGCATTAGGAATTGGGCAGAAAATGCCCAGCTGAGAAAATGGCTGCAATTTAGCTTCTACGGTAGCGTTGCTCTCACCCTCAACACTGTAGTATTGCTAAGCAGTACGGCAGCATTCAGCCAATTTATTCCTGCTGGTGTTCGAGGAGCTAACCTTGAAGAACAATTGGATATTCCTTTAAATAACGGTATCCAAGGGCCAGATCGAGAGCAAGCCGATTTCCTGCTGCGTCTGGGAGGACAGGCACAACGGCGGGGATTTTATGAAAAAGCGATCGCTAATTGGTTGCAGGCACTTGACCTTTATCAACAAATTGGTGACCTTGAGGGAGAAGGCTTAACCTACGAATACCTCGGTGTCGCTTATGCCAAATTGGGACGCTACCTGAAGGCAGAAGATGCTATGCGGCGTCGAGTTGGAATTGCTCGTACTCGACAGGACTTTCAAGGCCAGATTTATGGCTTGAATAACTTGGGTACCGTGTTGCTGGAATCCGGCAATCCTGAGGCAGCGCAAGAAACCTTTGAAGAAGCACTGAAAATTGCCCGTAGCGTCGAGAATCAGCCCGGTGAAGGGTTAAGTCTGAGTAATCTGGGTTTAGCTGCAGCCGCCAAGGGCAATTATTATGAGGCAATCAAGCGCTACGAAACCGCATTGGGATTCCGGAGTCTATCGGATAATCCACTGGGAGAGGCGAATACGCGGAATAACTTAGGAGATGTTAATCGCGCTGTCAAACGCTACAGAGATGCCTTAATTGCCTATCAAGGTGGACTGCGAGCGTCTCGAGATAGCCGCGATATCCCCAATCAATTTCGGGCACTGAGGGGTTTGGTGCAGTCTTACCAAGCCTTAGGACAGTACCCAGTGGCGATCAAAATCCTTGAACAACACAAAACTCTAGCTCAACAACAATCCAACCTCCGCGAACAACTCATCTCGCTGCGGTATGCAGCCGAAATCAACAAAGCGACGGGCAACTTAGCCAATGCTAGAGCTTTTTATGAAGCTGCGATCGCATTAGCTGGTGCTTTAGGAGAAACTCAGGAACAAGCCTTTTTACGCAACGATTTGGCTCAAATCATTTATGCTTTGCCGAGGCTATGATGGATGTTTACTTTAACCTAAACACATCGGCATAAACTCCATTGGGTTCAACTTTCCGAGTCGTATCGGGTGAATCATAAACCACTAAAAGTGAATCAGGTTGACCTAAGCAGGGAAACAACGCCAACCCCTCTGCATGATCTGTCCCAATGATCAAAGGTAAGTC
Organism: Cyanobacteriota bacterium; assembly: GCA_040756535.1. GTDB lineage: Bacteria > Cyanobacteriota > Cyanobacteriia > Cyanobacteriales > Coleofasciculaceae > JBFLZA01. The sequence goes on along the minus strand of JBFLZA010000302.1, from coordinate 3,315 downwards.
AAATAAAACTTCCAAGTCTCCTGATTCCTGGTGGGATAGGCTATTTGAAGGACGAGATAAGGCATTCTTAAGACAGAAAACACGCAAGGAACCTTCCAAATCCATCGTTGGCCCTGCCAAAATGAGCAAATCTTCACCCCTCAAACACAGTTCTCTCACTCCTAAGCCATTCAGGTCAACGAAATGTTTTTTGTAGAGCTTTCCGTCTTCGCCAATTTCTTTTAACGTTAAGACTCCTGGCTCTTTTTCTTCAACTTCTATCTCTAAAATAATCGCCCAGCCTCGAAGCACAGGACCGCGAAACCCCAGAAAAACCTTATCTTTATGGGCTGCTAGTCCTTCAATATCAAACCCATTTTCTTTACTGGGAAGAGGGAAGCTTAAAAAAGGGCCAAGGTGACAGTCATCTTTTAAGGCTTCAATCAGGATGTTCTTCTCATCTGTCTTTTGCAGACATCCTGCTGTCAATTTTTGATCCGGATTATCAGGTGATGAAAATGACTTGAATAATTCCCCATCCAGCACAGGAATTCGAGCCAGTAAGTAACGATTTGGTTCAGTCTTAATGGTCGCGAGTCTTTCTAAATCTTTTTCAGGTTTTTTTCCCTTCGTCTTTTTCCGCTTTGTGCTATGAGAACCAGTTAGCCAAAGATAGTGGCTATTATAATCCATGCCCTCGATATCAATTTCGTCATCTTGGTTAAACAGTTCAACGAAATCTCCCACAGAAAATGAGCGATGCTTCCCAAAAGTATAAGGCTCAACCAGAGATAGGCGCTCAATGGTTAACAATTCATCAGAACCTAGCCATAAATTGCCATCTGGTGTAAAAGCGGCAGCAGATAGATCTCCAATGAGGTCATCACATTCACCGTCGAAGCGAAGGAGTACACGCGTTAGCAAGAAAGATTCGGGCACGTTAGAGTTGCTCCTGTGAAAATAGGGAGTAGCGAGTTCTCGGCGCAGGGGTGCAGGGAAGAGAGATTTTTGTACTTTTATTGTCTGCTTGTGTACCTGAGCGGCTCTTTTAAAGAGGGATTAATATTAAGCTGGATTAGATACTGCTGTGAGCTTATTTCAACGTTACCATTGGCTCTCTATCAGAGAACGTTAATTTTAAATTTTCTACATTAATTATGGACAGCTTTTGGAAATATAGGCGATCGCAGCCTGAGCAGCATAGGAGGTGATTCAGCCAAGACGTGAGCGCGTTAAGCTCGCTTCACACAGCACCCTGAACCGTGCTTGATCTGCGATCGCAAAAGCCTAAACCTCATCAGATTAAACCCCAAAGGGTGCAACAACTAAGCCAACGGGGGCTTTTTTTAATTGTTCTGAAGCAGTAAGAAAACTTTCTTTCCCCTCAGCTAACCGCCCTCAACCACTTATGAATGCGGGTAACAACTAATTGTGCTGCTTCTGTCAGTTGGTGCTTACGATACCACTTTTGGAAGGCTCGTTCGTAGTCGTCACCCTCTAACTGAAAGGTATTCCAGGCATTGAGTCCCAGTCCTAGACCCCAGAACAATAAAATATACAAAGACCAAGAAAGCTGACCTGCTGTCAATAAATTTAGAGCAATTAAAAACCCATTGACAATTAAATATTTGCCAAATCGTTTCTTGAGTTGGTTGCGCCGATAGAGATTGAATTCGTGATGCTTTTGCCGCTCTTGTTTCTGAAAGAGCCACTCCTGTTCTGCTTCTAGTAGGCTTTCAGTAGAAATACCTAATTCAGCCGCAATTTCTACAAGCTGCTCGCGGGACAATTCGCTACCATCCGCCTGACGTGTGATCGCCAGATTGAGAATTTGCTGAATATCCTCTTGGTGGTAAGACAGGGGAAATTTGCTTTCAAAGACAGTCATGATCACAGCGAGGTATTAATCAGGGAATCTTTTCTGCTCTTGCCACATGATGCCGCTCAAGGCATAAAGAGCACTCCTTATTTTATTATGCCGATTGAAAGAGGAATGCAGCAGACAATTTATTCCTAAAACCGAACGATGACGGACGGTTCTTACTACAGTGGATAGATGAATTAATCTTTTACATTTCGTTACGATGGAAGCATATGAAAAAGACGAATTTAAGCAAACGTCTTAAAGATAAAGAATTGAGGAAGTCCGTATGAACGGCAGTATTCGTGTTGGTAACTTATTTGGAATTCCCTTTTACGTGCATCCGTCTTGGTTTTTAGTCCTGACGTTGATGACATTTTGGTATGGGGGCGATCTAGCGGCTATCTTCCCAGCTTGGGGGGGTGGATTATCCTTACTGTTGGGATTGGTAGCGGCATTGCTGTTGTTTGCCTCCGTTTTAGCTCACGAATTGGGACATAGCTTTGTTGCCAAATGGCAGGGAGTTGAAGTGGATTCGATCACCCTGTTTCTCTTTGGAGGTTTAGCAGCACTGGAGAAAGAATCCAAGTCTCCTGCTGAAGCCTTCTGGGTAGCGATCGCAGGGCCAGCAGTTAGCCTCTTATTATTTGCGCTGTTTACAGTAATCGGTATCAGCACTGGCATTTCCGGCCCCTTGGCAGCAATAGTCAGTCTGCTTGCTTACATTAATTTAATCTTGGCTCTGTTTAACCTGATTCCTGGCTTACCTTTGGATGGAGGAAATATCCTCAAGTCAGCAGTCTGGAAAATTACAGGAAATCCGTATAAGGGTGTAATCTTTGCCAGTCGTGTTGGTCAGTTTTTGGGTTGGTTTGGCATTATTTTAGGATTGCTCTCAGTCTTCGGAATCAGCCGCATCGGTAGCTTCTGGACGCTGTTGATTGGTTGGTTCTTGCTACAAAATGCAGGCCGTTCCGCTCAATCGGCAACGATTCAAAACAAGCTAACGACGTTTACTGCCGAAGATGCTGTAGTTCCCGATAGCCCGATTGTGTCGGCTGATTTGTCTCTAAGAGAGTTTGCCAACAACTACATCATTGGTAGTAAGCAGGAGTGGCGCAAGTTTTTAGTGACGGATGAACAAGGACAACTGCTGGGTGCGATCGCAGTCGAAGGCATGAAAGATGTACCGACTTCCGACTGGAATACCACTACAGTCAAAGAACTCATGCAGCCTGTCGATCGCTCTACAACAGTAGACGCCGAGCAGTCTCTATTAGATGTTGTCATGCGTTTGGAACAAGAGGAACTCACTCAGTTACCTGTCATTCGTGACAACGGTGTGGTCGTCGGAATTCTGGAAAAGGCTTCAATTATCCGCCTCTTAGAGCAACAAGCGCAAGCTAATCTTGCCTAATCAGCAATTCCTTTGTTGAATTACTATCCCTCGGAGCAGGAAACTATTCCATTAGCCG
>JBFLZA010000301.1:0-10337 GCA_040756535.1 Cyanobacteriota bacterium | reverse complement strand
TTAGTTGAGTTTGAACGTCAGGCGAGAAAACTGATCGAATGCGATCAAATTAATACTCTCTTTGGTTGTGGAACTTCTGCCATTCGTAAAGCTGTTTTACCCGTACTAGAGCAGTTTAATGCTCTGCTGTGGTATCCCATGCCTTCCGAAGGGCTAGAGTCTTCCCCAAATGTCTTTTATACCGGGTCTTGCCCCAATCAACAAGTAGAGCCAGCCGTAACTTGGCTGCTGCACCATCCAGGAAAACGTTTCTATCTTTTAGGGAGTGAAGATGTTTTTCCCCATACGGTCAACCCACTGATTAAAGCACAACTTCAACAGCAAGATGGCACCCTCGTTGGTGAAGAGTATGCCGCTTTAGGAACCAAAGATTTCACAAAAATTATCACCCAAATCCAGCAAGCGAAACCGGATATTGTCTTCAATACCCTAATGGGTGATAGCAACATTGCTTTTTATCGCCAGTATCAAGAATCAGGGTTGACAGCAGATGAGATTCCGATTCTAAGCTGTACTGTATCTGAAACAGAACTGCATCATATTGGTGAGGCGGCTGTAGGCCACTATAGCTGTTGGAGCTATTTTCAGAGCTTGGAAACTCCCAGAAATCGGCAGTTTGTGGAGAACTTCCAACGTCGCTACGGAACTGAGCGAGTGACATCTGACCCCATTGAGGCAGCCTATACTCAGGTTTATCTGTGGAAGCAAGCCGTGGAACTGTTTGACTCGTTTGAAGTGGAACGAGTGCGGGTGGCAGCTTACGGACAGAGTTTTGATGCGCCGAGTGGATTAGTCCGCATTGAACCCAATCATCATGTAGGACGCACCTGCCGGATTGGGCGGATTTTGGCAACTGGACAATTTGAGATTATTTATACCAGCGATCGCCCGATTAAACCACTGCCTTGGTTAGGGGTTGAAGAGTTGAAAAGTGGAAGGTTGAAAGTGGCTCGTCGCAGGCGTTCCCAAAGGGTAGGGTTAAAAAATAGCGTTCAATCGGCTAACGTTCAACCGACTGACTTAAAACCTGAAAACCCTGAAATGCTTGGCTCTTACAGCAATGGCGTTGTGAAAGAAATGCTAGCCCAAGTCAGCCAAGGAATTCACAAAATTTCCCAGTTTGAGCAAAAGATTCGTGAACTAGAAGTCCAAAGGCAAGAGTTGCAGCGTGAAATTACTCAACGCCAACGGGTGGAAGCCGTCCTGCGTGACTCTGAATCCGAACTCCATGCCTTATTAGCATCCATAACCGATGTTGTCCTGATCTTCGATGCACAGGGGCGCTATCTCAAAATCGCACCCACCAATCTTGCCCTTTTACACAAAAAAGCCGACGAATTAATTGGCAAGACGCTGCATGAGGTGTTTCCCCAAGTGCAAGCGGATACCTTCTTGACCTATATCCGACAATCCTTAGAGGCTCAACAAACGCTTGAGGTGGAGTACAATCACCCAACACTAGAGAAGCCAGACGTTGGGTTTGCTGCCACCATTGCTCCTCTAGGCAAGGACTCAGTGATCTGGATAGCGCGTGACATTACCGAGCGCAAACAAGCAGAAGAAGACTTACGGGAAAGTGAAGAAAAGTATCGATTACTGTTTTCCAGTGAATTAGATGCCATCAGCCTTTTTGATGTAGAGACAGGTCAAATTTTGGAGGTCAATCCAGCGTTTCTGGAACTCTATGGATATACCAAGGAAGAAGCGCTTCACCTGACCCCAGCCGAGGTGAGCGCACAGCCAGAAATGACTCATGCTGCCATCAAGCAAGCTGGAGCGAAAGGCAGTGATCATGTTCTGTTGCGATGGCATAAGAAAAAAGACGGCACCCTATTTCCGGTGGAGTTGTGTGCGGGAACCTTCATTTGGAAGGGCCGCCAACTTATGTGCGCTGTGGCACGGGATATCACAGAGCGCGAACAGGCGGCAGAAGCACTTCGAGAAAGTGAAGCGCGATTTCGAGTTGCGGCTGAGGCGAGTCTCGATGCCTTCTTTATCTTTGAGAGTTTGCGAGACGAGACGGGGCGTATTATTGATTTTACGTTTGCCGACCTCAATTCCAAAGCTGAGAAGATGATTTCGATGTCCAAGGCAGAGGTAATTGGCAAGCGAATGTGCGAACTTCTCCCCATCAATCGCACGGGAGGGTTTCTGGAGAAATATATCAGGGTTGTTGAAACCGGAATTCCGTTGGAGGAAGAGTTTCCCCTTTCGACACCGGAAGTCAAAGCCTCATGGCTTCATCATCAAGTGGTTCCGCTGCGGGATGGGATAGCAATTACCGCCAGAGATATTACAGAGCGAAAACGCTCAGAAGATGCCCTCAAAGAGAGCGAAGCAAGGCTGAGATTAGCCCTAGAAGCGGCTCAAATGGGCATCTGGGATTGGAATATCTTGAGCGATGAGCTGGTCTATTCTGAGCAACTAGGGCCAGTCTTTGGTTTGCCAAGCGGCATTTATCATCCCACGTTTGAAGCCTTGCTCAATTCTGTCCATCCTGAAGATCGCGATCGCGTTATTCAAGCTGTGGCGCGTGCCATTGGAGAGGCGACAGATTATGCGGTTGAGTTCCGAGTGATTTGCCCTGATGGGACTTTGCGTTGGGTGGGGAATAAAGGTCAAGTTTACTATGACGAAACCGGCTTGCCAGTCCGGATGCTGGGTGTGGCAATGAATATCACCGATCGCAAACTTGCTACCGAAGCTTTACAGCAAAGCGAAGAGCGGATGCGGGCGCTTTTAAATGCCATTCCCGATCGCATGTTCCGCCACCGAATAGACGGGACATATTTGGATGTCAAAGTGCAAGAAGGTGACATCATCTCATCCTCCAAAACCCTAATCGGCAAGAACTTGCATGACACACCGATGCCGGATGAGGTGAAAAATCAGATGCTCAGGTTGTTGCAGATTGCCGTCCAGACCGGAGATTTACAGACTTACGAGCATAACTTACCCAAGGCTGACGGTGTTAAGAGCTATGAGGCGCGTATTGTTAAAAGCGGTATTGATGAAGCCGTCTGTATCGTGCGTGATATCACCGAGCGCAAGCAGTCAGAGGAGGCATTACGCCAGCAAAAGGAAATTCTGCAAAGCATTTTTGACCACATCCCGATTATGGTCGTATTTTATGATGCAACGGGTCAAATGCTCTTGCTCAACCGGGAGGTAGAACGGGTTCTGGGTTGGTCTATTGAAGAAGTTGAGACGATTGACCTGTTGGCAGAATGCTATCCAGACCCAGAGTACCGTCAACAGGTTTTGGATTTCATGCTTACTCCAACCAGGAAATGGCATGATTTTAAAACCAGAACGAAAGACGGGAGCATTCTAGATACCTCTTGGACTAATATTCCGCTTTCGGATGGCACCAGTATTGGTATTGGACAGGATATCACTGAACGCAAGCAGGTCGAACAGGCACGACGACAAGCAGAGAAGCGATATCGCAGTATCTTTGAAAACACGGTGGAGGGGTTATTCCAGATTGCGCCTGATGGGCGGATTTTGAACGCTAATCCTGGGTTGGCAAGAATTTATGGCTATGATTCCCCTGAAGAACTGATCGCTGATTTTACCCACCTCAATCAGCAACGTTACCTTGATCAGGGTCGTTGGGCGGAATTTTTGGCGCTGATGCAAACCCAAGAGCAGGTGTTAGATTTTGAGTCTCAGGTTTACCGCAAAGATGGTAAGGTTGTTTGGATATCGGAAAATGCACATATCGTTCGGGATGTCAAGGGCGAACTGCTTTACTACGAAGGCAGTGTTGTCGATATTACGAAGCGTAAGGTTTGGGAAGAAGCACTACGTTATCAACAAGAATGCAGTGAGCAACTTCTGCTGAATATTTTGCCTTCTCCGATCGCCGCACGATTAAAACTGGCAGAAAGCACGATCGCGGATAGTTTTGCCTCTGTTACGGTTTTGTTTGCTGATTTGGTTAACTTTACAGAATTTTCCTCTCAGATTCCTGCTACACAACTCGTGGAGTTGCTCAACAAAATCTTTTCTAAGTTTGATCAACTCGCTCAAAAGCACGGTTTAGAGAAGATTAAAACGATTGGCGATGCCTACATGGTAGTGGGGGGCCTTCCTGAATCTAGAGCTGATCATGCAGAAGCGATCGCAGAAATGGCACTCGCTATGCAACGGGAAATCACTCGCTTCGTCAGCATTGATGGCGAACCTTTCCGCCTCCGGATTGGGATTAATACAGGGCCAGTGGTGGCAGGTGTGATTGGTACGCAAAAGTTTGCTTATGACTTGTGGGGAGATACGGTAAACGTAGCGAGTCGGATGGAATCCCAAGGCGTTGCAGGGCGGATTCAAGTCACAGCTACCACTTACGAACTTTTAAAGGATAAGTATTTGTTTGAACAGCGAGGTACAACCCATGTTAAGGGTAAGGGGGAAATGATCACCTATTGGCTTATAGAAAAGAAAAGTTGACGACTGACGCACAGATGCACAGACGTGGGAATGCTTTGATCATTGCCTGCTATGCAAATGCAGCTTGAAAAATCTCTTCGGCGGTTAAATTCAATTCTGGTAAAGTTGGTGATAGGATGCGAACGCTGCCTTGGAACTGGCTAATTTGGTATTCACCTTCTACCAAACTGTAAATCGATAAAGTGGGTTGTTTGGGATTGCCAATGAATCGCCTACCGCCTAAAGCTGCATAATCTACAATCCAGTATTCGGGAATGCCTACTGCCTCATAGTCAGCTACTTTTTTTAAATAATCATCTCTCCAGTTGGTACTCACCACCTCAACAACCAATGGAATCGATGCCGCTTGACTAACCGTTGATTCGGTTTTCCACAGAGGTTCATTGACTAAATTGGCACGATTTAATATCAGCACATCGGGTGAATAAGCTGACTCGCTCTCCAAGGGTTTGACGAAGGCTGTTTTGGGGATGAAATAAGGAAGATTTAAGCGACTATATTCTAAAGTAAATTTCGTAGCTAAAAATCCGACTACCTGTTCATGGTCACCTGTCGGTGGTGGCATTTCAACGATTACTCCGTCATGCAGTTCATAACGTCGTTGTAGGGTTTCTGGATACCAAGCAACGAATTGATTAAATGTAACTCGTTTACGTAAAGCTTGAGCCATAAGCTCTCCGTGTTAGTTTTCTGGCTTCTCCTTGTTCTTTTTTCATGGTAATCATAGTTAGGCTTCAGTTGCGATCGCCAATTTCTGTGATAATGCTTGGATAGTAATGCTGTCAGGCTATTTGGCTCTTGGTATCACCAACCCTCCGATTAGATGGATTCAGACATTAAGGAACTAGTAATCACCAAACTTGAGCAAGGGTTACCTGCCATCACTCCAGCATTTGGTGCTACTTTAGCAGAAGCCTGTGCTGTTTGCTTAACCGACCAAGGTCATGCTTCGGGTGTAGAACTCAAAGTTAACGGAGACTTTACTGCTGTTTTCAAACTGTATTGGCAAAAGGTCACAGACCAAATGCTACGCTGTTGGAACGACAGCGAGTACACCACAGAACAGGCAGCCTACGGTATTGCTTTTCTGGTTATACAAGAACTTACAGACTATACAATCATCCAACGCTCTCGCAAAGGAACTGGATTTGACTATTGGTTGGGTAAGAAAAGTGAAACCAATGAACTGCCGTTCCAAAATGCAGTTCGGCTGGAAGTCTCAGGTATACGCAAAGGTGACGACAGCCGAGTGAGAGCCAGAGTTAAACTGAAAGTTGAGCAGGTAGGCCCCAGCGATCAGGCACTACCAGCATACATTGTGGTTGTTGAGTTTAGTAAGCCTTTAGCCTTCATGGTAAAAAAATGAGTCAGATTCAAGAGTTACATCAACAGGCAATGGATTTGGCTGAGATGGTACAGGTTGCTAAACTCAGAGGCAACTACACTCAGGCTGAACAATTATCTAGGCAAGCGCTGGAAAAAGAACTGCTAGCTGCTGAATTAGTCGCTAGCAATCTTGAAGCAGAACCAACTCGTTCAGTGTTGCATCGTAGTGCTGCAACTCTAGCAATTGACTGTGGTGAAATTCACACCGCAGAACGTTTGATTGCTATTGCTTTATCAGGAAATCCACCCCAAGAAATTGCTGAAGAACTCAAAGATTTATTTGTTCAAATCAACCTTCAAAACTATTTTGAACGTCGGGGCATTGCATTTGATGAAGCCAAACTTCAGAGCTTAATGACACAACAGCCACGCTGAGGTGCGATCGCATGATAGCGCTGCTCCTTTGGGGCAATCACTTGTAGCGCAGTGCAAGAGGCGATCGCAGCACATCCTCCTTCTACTTTCGTTTTGTCCAAAGCCAGACCAAAGCGCCAAAAAACAAGGTAACCAGAACGCTCCAAAACAAGGATGACACGATGGGATGAAGGTGGGTTGTTCAAAGATAGGGGCGCAAAGGGTTTGTCAATGTCTTCTTCAGAAGACTTTAGCTATGAGCCGTGGCGTTGATTCACGGCGGGTAAGTAACACACCCTATAAGTAGAAAGCGATCGCTCTATCCCCTCACCAAGAATGCAGAAGCTCTTGTTACCAACGCTCAAGTTATTGTTACAAACACAGAGGAGCGATCGCACTTCCTCAGTATCTAGTAGGATTGTCAAATGACGACTCCTGCAAGACCCATTAACCTATTTGAATATCAAACCCTCGCTAATCAACAGCTTTCTTCAATGGCGCGGGACTATTACGCTAGCGGTTCCTGGGACGAAATCACTCTGCGAGATAACCGTACTGCCTTTGATCGATATAAACTCCGCCCCCGAATGCTAGTCGATGTCAGCCAACGGGATTTAAGTACCCAAATACTCGGTCAATTTTTGCAACTCCCTATTCTCATCGCCCCAATGGCATTTCAATGTCTGGCGCATCCCGAAGGAGAAATTGCCACAGCAAAAGCGGCGGCTAAGGTGGGTACTGTGATGGTGTTGAGTACACTCTCAACCCAGAACATGGAAGATGTTGCCAGTGCCAAGAATGAAGCCCCTCAGTGGTTTCAGCTCTATGTACATCGCGATCGCGGTTTAACCCGTGCCTTAGTAGAACGCGCCTATGCAGCAGGTTTCCAAGCGCTTTGCCTCACCGTTGATGCTCCCGTATTGGGGAAACGGGAGAAAGATATGCATAATCAATTTGTTCTCCCCCCAGATATGGAACTGGCTAATTTCTCCAGGTTGAGCAATCTGGAAATTTCCTACCAACCCGGTGAATCCGGTTTATTTTCCTATTTTTTAGAGCAGATTAACCCAGCGCTGACTTGGGCTGATTTAGAATGGTTGCAATCTCTGTCGCCACTGCCAGTCGTCGTTAAAGGAATTTTGCGGGGAGATGATGCGCTGCGAGCGGTGGAACATGGTGCAAAAGGAGTGATTGTGTCCAATCATGGAGGGAGACAATTGGATGGTGCGATCGCTTCTATTGATGCCTTAAGTGAAGTGGTAGCTGCGGTTGGAGACAAAGTGGATGTGTTAGTCGATGGCGGTATCCGTCGAGGGACTGATATTCTCAAAGCTTTGGCACTAGGAGCAAAGGCAGTCCTGTTGGGACGCCCTGTATTGTGGGGATTAGCTGTAGAGGGAGAGGCAGGAGTACAACATGCGATCGAGCTTTTACGAGATGAACTTGATCTGGCAATGGCTTTGAGTGGCTGTGCCAAGTTACAAGATATTGACCCCAGTTTAGTTGTTCGGTTATGAACAAAAGTCAGGAGTTAAGAGTTAGAAGCCAGAAATTGATGGGACGGGCTTTTCGGCCGATCCCACAAGAGTTCTAATAAAAATGCATAGTGCAGACTAGATGGGGAGTAGGTTAGCCCAAGCGATCGCCTTCTAATCCCAAAGCAATACTCATGTGTACAAAAAATCCCGGCCCTTGGAGCGTTTCTCCGATATGATTAGCTATGCTAAGGGAATTTGCGGTTGTTCTAAATCTTCCGTCAAGCCAAAGTCAGGAGTGAGGATGTATGTTTCGCCTGAATGACAAGCACCCAATTTTTAACCGTTCCGTATTATGGTCGGTGTTATTGTTTTCAACGTCCTTGTTTTTACCTTGGGTATTAGCGGAATCCTTTTCAAAGCAAGCTCAATCGAAAACATCCTCCTCGACGACGGTTTCCCCTCAGCCTCAATCTTCTCCTCAACCCGTACCTAACCAAGTTTCAGCGGAACAAGAATGGCATCAGCGTATAGCCAGTAATAGTCTCTCATGGCAGCTAAGCGCTGATAGCGCAACGGATACAACTGCATCTAAATCCGCTGATTCCAAGACAAACACGCCCCAAGCTCAAGCGGCTGACTCTAAGACAACGACACCCCAAGCTCAAGCGGCTGGCTCTAAAACAAACACCTCACAAGCAAAAGCGGCTGATACTAAGACGAAGGCACCACAGCCTTCAAAACCCACAGCCCAAGCTCAAGCTTCGCAATCGTCTAAAACTAGTAAACAGCAACAAAGCCAATCTCAGAGTTCCCAAAAAAGCAAGGCAAAAGCTGCTTCTAGTGCTCACGCTCAATCCGTTGTAGAGATACGAGTGGCAATTGCCATGAAGGAAAATTCTCTTGCCGTTGGTACCTCAACACCGGGCGAGATCTTGAATGCTCGTGGTAAAGCGATCGCAAAATTGCCCGCTAATGAAGCCGTAAACGTTCTCCCCGATGGCCCTAATATTCGTGTGGGGAAGTGGGTGGCCCCAGCAGGCGTTTGGATTAAACCCAGCAAGGGAGGATTTGTCTTCGTAAATGATCGCTGGTATCGTGGCGATGTACTGCTAGTTTCCCAAGGCGCTACCCTATTAGCCGTAAATTACGTTGACCTAGAATCTTACATCGCTAGTGTAGTGGGTAGTGAAGTGTCTCCCAGTTGGCCAATGGATTCCTTAAAAGCTCAAGCCATTGCCGCTCGTTCTTATGCCCTCGTTCATTACTTGCGGCCTGCCAATTCTCTGTATGATTTGGGAAACACCCAGCGTTGGCAAGTTTATAAGGGAATTAGCTCTGAGTGGAATACGACTCGTCAGGCGGTTGAGGAAACAAGGGGAGTATTTTTAAGTTACAAAGGCGGGGTAGTGGAATCGATGTACGCCGCTTCTGATGATATTGTTCGCAATGTGTTTGGCGGCCGGGGAATGAGTCAAAATGGAGCGCTAAGTTTGGCTCAACAGGGTTACAACTATCAGCAAATTCTCAACAATTACTATCCCGGTACGAGTTTGGCTTGGATGGATGCCCAAAGCTCTGATACAGATTAGTCTGAGGAATGGAACGCCCTAAGACCCTATTCATTTCACCAAAATTTCAACAGCAGTTACACAAAAATTGTCTTTTTGTCAAGTCCGAATAATCATCCATTCGGGTGAGTCAAATGGGTGAAGTCAAAAGCTATACAGACAAAATAGGCTAAACAGCTAAATATAGTGATGTCAAATCCGGTTGAACACTCATGTTAACGGTCACAAGGAAGTTATTTGGGTCAAACGACCCCTGACAAACCCCCGTGACTGGTAATAAAGTGATTAAACGGACTTGCTCGTAACTTATAACAACAAAACTGTTGGTTGGTTTGGTGAAGGGGTAAAGTCCAAATGGAGATAGTGCGCTTAATTATTACGGGTGCTAAAAGCGCTGAGAAGTCAACCTTTATTCGTTGTGTCAGTCAAATCAAAGTAGTGGACATTGCGCCTCAAACCGCAGTCCAAACCTCATGGTTTGGAGACAAAGCCACAATTGCTCTTGACTATGGCAGATTGAACTTAGGCTTAGGCATGGCCATGCAACTTTATGGCATTCCAGGTCAGGTGAAATTTGATTTCATTTGGGATCTTTTAATCCGTCGTGCACACGGTTGCATTGTGTTAGTTGCTGCCAATCGACCGGGTGACTTCCACAACACCAAGCGACTTCTCGCTTTCATTCACGCACGGGTACAAATCCCTCTATTAATTGGTGTCACTCATACCGATTGTCCAGGAGCATGGTCTCAAGAGGATGTAGCGATCGCATTGGGGTATGCCAATCCGAAAAAACAACCGACAATAGTAACAATCAATCCAACTCAGAAAGCTTCTGTCATTCAAGCTTTGATGACAACGAGAGAACTGAGTCAGTCAACAGAAACCGTTACACTAAAAAGTCCCCTAGCGGCTTGAGGCACCCTGATAAGCAGAGAATAGAGTAGCGCGTCAGGATGCCTTAGACCTTACAAACAATGTGTATTCCACTCAATTGAGAACTACCCTATATTGCTAGCCGGAGAGTTCCCAAATGGAAAGGAGTGGAAATCAGCTTTGCCACACTTGACGAATGAGATGGCTACCTCTGACAAAGTTG
>JBFLZA010000300.1:0-10353 GCA_040756535.1 Cyanobacteriota bacterium | reverse complement strand
GAAAAATACCTGCGATCGCATTTTCGACAATGCTGTGATATCGTTGTTCAGCCTGATAAAGCTGTTGATACAGTTGCCCTTGTTGGACAGCGATGCCAATCTGCGTGGATAATTCCCTAAGTAAATCGATTTCTTCTGACTGCCACTGCCTTGGCCCGCTACAGTGGTGAGCAATGAGCAATCCGTATAAGCTGAAATTTTGGCGTTGAATGTTTACATCCGTAACTGAATCTTCAGACTTCAAAATTAAGCGTTCAGAAGTCGTTTGTAGAATAGGAACGACCAAGTTAGCGCGGACTCGAATTTGAGCGAGAAAGTCAATGTGACATTGCTTGAGACTTGATGTATGGATATCCTCAATCCTGAGGATACGACCCTCTAGGTACCGCTGAATACAGCCTTGATTAAAACAGGGGTCATAGAGTGGGGTGTTGATAATAGAAAGCTCCTCGTGAGAAACAGATTCTACCGCGATCGCGCCACTGCTATCAGGTTTAAGCTGATAAATCACCACCCGATCCGTTTGCAGAAATTGCCGCACTTCGCTCACCGTGCGAGTGAGAATTTCTTCTAAATTTAGGGATTGGCGAATGCGTTGAGCAATCTGACTCAGCAACTTTTCCCGTTCTACCAACAACCGCATCGACTCTTCCGCCTTAATGCGTTCGTGCATTTCTTGAGAGAGTCGTGCATTTTTTTCCTGAAGTTGTAAAGAAAGCGATCGCAACCTCAATTGATTCTCGATGCGAGCTAAAACTTCCTCTCTCTGAAAAGGCTTGGTAATGTAGTCTACACCCCCAACAGTAAAGGCTTTGACCTTATCCAATACATCATCCAACGCACTGATAAAAATCACCGGAACATCCTGCGTTTTTACCTCTGATTTGAGTTGAGTACAAACGTCATAGCCATTCATTTGAGGCATATTGATATCGAGCAAGATTAAATCGGGCAGCACCGTTCGCGCTGCCATCAAAGCCATCTGCCCAGAGATCGCCTTGCGAACGCTGTACCCCTGCTCCGTCAACATCGTTGATAAAAGACGCAGGTTGTCTGGTGTATCATCAACAACTAAAATGTCCCCTCTAAGAATGCCCTTTGGTTCGCTACTCATTCTCTATACCGGAGATTAGATGATTGCAAATTACAAATTCAATGTTTTTCTGTCCCCTTGTTTTACGCAACTCCTGGCTCATTCTGGAGAGGAATTCGCTTTTGGCTCGGTTCCCGGCATCGGCAGCATAGGCAGATTGTTTCAGGGCATCCTCTGCCAGTGTTCGTTCTGACTCAGCTCCAGCTCTCGCTGCAAAAATTTTTAACATCTCAAGAGGTTCGGGCGGAATGTCTTGATAATTTGAATTATTGGCTATTGGCTTGGTATCTAGTACAGCCAAATGGCCTAATATTTTCCCTGATGCATTCATATTATCAGGATTCTCTACAGGGCGATAAGATTGCCAACTCCAAAAACTGATGCAAGCTTTCCCAATAGTGAAGTGAGCAAGCTCCTATAGCTATAGCGCTACATTGAGTTAGTTAACTTTGTCTGAATATAACGTAGAACTTAAGTTATTTTAAAGTAAGCCAGCAACAGATCAGTGAACAAGATGATAGAACTTTCCGGCTATCAACTAACAGAAATCCTTTACCAAGGTGTTACGACCGTTATTTATCGCGGTCGGAGGTTATTTGACCAAAAGCCAATCATTATCAAAATCCTTACGGCTGACAATTCTACCCTTGCCGAAATGAGTTGCCTCCGACAGGAATATTTAATTCCCCAGAGTTTACAAATAGACGGAATCGTTAAACCATTAGCCTTAGAAACGTATTATAACCGATTGGCTTTAATTTTAGAAGATTTTGGCGGCATTTCGCTTAAAAATCTACTCGATCAAAAATTTATTAGTATTCCCACTTTTTTGAACTATGCCATTCAACTGACCGAAACCTTAGGTCATTTGCACACCCAGCAAATTATTCATAAAGATATCAAACCGAACAATATCATTGTCAATCCCGAAACTAACGTGGTCAAAATTACCGACTTTGGTATTGCCACCCAGCTTTCTAAGGAAACCCAACAAGTCAGTAATCCTGAATTGTTAGAAGGCACTCTGTCCTATATGTCTCCCGAACAAACGGGACGGATGAATCGCGCCATTGATTACCGTACTGATTTTTACTCGCTGGGAGTCACATTCTATGAAATGCTCACTGATACCCTTCCCTTTAAAAGCAATGACCCGTTAGAACTTGTTTATTGCCATATTGCACAAACTCCCATCCCTCCCCACCAACTCAATCCCAAGATTCCTGTTGTCTTATCATCTATTGTGATGAAACTTCTGGCTAAAAATGCCGAAGACCGCTACCAAAGTGCGGCAGGACTGAAAGCGGATTTAGAACGATGTCTGATTCAATTCCAAACGACTGGGAAGATTGATAGTTTTGCCATTGGTCAACAGGATAAATCCGGGCAACTTGCTATTCCGCAAAAGCTGTATGGGCGAGATGCGGAAGTGAAGGAATTGTTAGATGCGTTTGAGCGCATCAGTAACCCTCCTAACCAAGAGGCGGTATCTGAGTTGATGCTGGTTTCTGGCTACTCCGGTATTGGTAAGTCTTCCTTAGTCAATGAAGTCCACAAACCGATTGTGCGGCAACGGGGTTACTTTATTGCAGGTAAATTTGACCAGTTCAAGCGCGATATTCCCTACGCTTCAATTATTCAAGCTTTCCAAGATTTGATGCGGCAATTACTGACGGAAAGCACAAAGCAACTCCAAACTTGGAAGCAAAAACTTTTAGCTGCACTCTCAACAAATGGTCAGGTGATTATTGATGTGATTCCAGAGGTGGAATTGATTATCGGTAAGCAACCTCCTGTTCCTCAACTAGGGCCTACTGAATCCCAAAACCGCTTTAATCGCGTCTTCCAAGATTTTATTCAAGTATTCACGCAACCCCAACACCCACTCATTGTATTTTTGGATGACTTGCAATGGGCGGATACGGCTTCTTTGAAATTAATTCAATTATTAATCACTAATCCAGCTAGCCAATATTTACTCCTCATTGGAGCTTATCGAGATAACGAGGTGAGTTCAGCTCATCCCCTGATGCATACGCTGTATGAAATTCAACAAACTAATGCGATTGTTAATACCATTACACTGCGTCCTTTGGATATCACTCATGTTCGACAGATTATTATTGATACCTTATACGATTCTGCACAGTCAATTCCTTTAGCCGATTTACTCTTTCATAAAACTCAGGGTAATCCGTTCTTCTTAACACAGATGCTCAAGACTCTCTATCAGGAGCAGTTGTTATCCTTTGACTTTGCTAAAGGAATCTGGCTGTGGGATATCGAACAGATTCAGGCATTTGGCATTACTGATTTAGGCGTTGTTGAACTGGTTGCCAGTAATATTCGCAAGCTCCCTCAAGCCACGCAAAATGCTTTAAAATTAGCGGCTTGTATTGGCGATCGCTTCAACCTCGACATCCTTAATATTATTAGTGGAAAATCCCTTTCAGACGTAACCGCAGATTTATGGTCAGCCTTACAGTCAGGGCTGATTTTACCGTTAAATAAAGAGTACAAAATACCTCGATTTCTTGAAGATAGAGAGCTAAAAGAATTCAGCTTTGATGATTCCAAACTCGGTTACAGATTTCTCCACGATCGCGTCCAACAAGCAGCGTATTCTCTCATTCCCGATGACGAGAAGCTATCAACCCATTTGAGGATTGGCCAGTTACTCCTGCAAAATACGCCGCCTGAAGAGATAGAAGTCAATATTTTTGATATTGTCAACCAGTTAAATATTGGTGTTGAGCTATTAACTGAGCCTCAACAACGCAATAAATTAGCTCGACTTAATCTTTTAGCAGGAAATAAAGCCAAACAATCAACCGCTTATGAACCGGCTTTAACTTATTTCAACGCAGGGATAAATATCTTAACGGCAGATAGATGGGAAACGCAGTATGAACTGACGCTATCGTTTTATTTAGAAAGAATTGAATGTAACTATCTTACCACTAACTTTGAGAAAGCTGAAGAATTGGTTTATCAGGCTTTAGAACGAGCAAAGTCTAACTTGGATCGAGCGGATATCAATAATCTTCGTCTGATTCATTATCAAAATAACGCTCGTTATGAAGAAGCGATTAAGGTGGGATTAGAAACCTTAGAGCTATTTGGTGTTTCTTTGCCCTATTCACCGAGCCAAGCTGACATCGTAGCCGCTGCAAAAGAGGTTGAGGAAAATTTAGGCGATCGCAAAATTTCAGACTTGATTGATGCCCCCAATCTTGTCGATGACTCTTTAAAAATGGTCATTCAAATTTTAATGAATTTAGTTCCGCCAACTTACTTAATCAACCAACCGTTACTAACGTTAGCGGTTTTGACGGCGGTGAATATTTCTCTTCAGCATGGAAACACTAATTTTTCTGCTTTCGTCTATGCTTGGTATGGCACGATGTTGTGCGGTAAATTTCATGAATATGAAACTGGATATGACTTTGGAGTTCTCGCCTTAAATCTCAATGATAAATATCACAATAGCAGTCTAGAAGGCAGGCTGTATATGTCATTTGGCAACTTCATTTTGCCTTGGAGAAAAGCCGTTAAGGAGAATATTCCCATTCAAAATAAAGCCTATACAGCCGCAATGGCAGTAGGAGACTTTTCCTGGTGTCATCATAGTAGAGCTTTTAGTTTTTGGCAACGATTAATCATTTGTAAAAATCTTAATAGTCTCCAAGAAGAATTTAATAACTATATAGGCTTTGCTATGGATACAGAACCTACTGTCGGGTGGGCGCTGAAAACTCAGCAAAGCGTTCTGTTCAATTTAAGAGGATTAACCCAAAGCCAATACAGTCTGAGCGATAAAGAATTTAATGAATCTACGGCTGTAGAAAAATTTCAGCAAAACGCTTATGATTATGGATTAAGTACTTATTACTTTTCTAAAGCGTTTATTTTCTTTTTATATAACCGTTATACCGATGCCTATCAAATGTTGTTGGAGGCAGACAAGTTTTTACCTGTCATCGATACTCAGCTTCAATTCGCTCTGCATTACATTTACAAGACGTTAATTATCTTAGCTCTATACTCAGATACCAAGCCGACTCAACAAAAACGGTATTGGAAAACTTTAAAAAATTATCGAAATAAAATAAAAAACTGGAAAAAGAATTGCCCGGATAATTTTCTCGCCTACTCCTTATTAATTGATGCAGAAATCGCTAGATTGACTGGAGAGCATTGGCAAGCTTCTCAACTTTATGACCAAGCCATAAAAATTGCTCAAGAGCAGGAATTACTAACCGTAGAAGCTCTGATTCGTGAACTAGCTGCTAAGTTTTATCTAGCCTTTGACAAGAGAGAAATTGCTCAAACCTACATGACTAAAGCCCATGCTGGTTACAGCCGCTGGGGAGCTAGTTGTAAAGTAAAAGACTTGGAAGAAAAATACCCTCAACTGATTATTCCCAGTTCTAACATTGCCACTTTACCTTCTGAGACAAGAACCAAGAAATCCAGCTCAACTGGTAGTAGCGAGTCCTTAGACTTATCTACCGTTCTCAAAGCCTCACAGGCGATCGCCAGTGAAATTATTCTTAGCCATTTACTGCAAAACTTAATAAAAATTTTACTGGAAAATGCCGCCGCTGAAGCAGGAGTTTTAATTCTAACAAAAGATAATCAACTATTGATTGAAGCGACAGGTAGTACCACTCTTATAGGGGCAGATTTACAGCCATCTTCTCCCAGTAGCCAAGAGCAGGATATTGCACCTATCCATACCACAGTTTTGCAATCCATTCCAGTTGAAAGTACACAAAATCTCCCGATCTCAGTTATTAATTATGTTGCCCGAACCAAAGACGTTTTAGTTTTAAACGATGCCAGAACTGAAACTAACTTTAATACAGACCCTTATATCAAGCGATGTCAGCCTAAATCAATCCTTTGCACTCCTATCCTCTATCAAGGCGAACTGATTGGAATTCTTTATTTAGAAAATAATTTAACGATAGGAGCCTTTAACCCTAAACGGTTGGAAGTTTTGAGGCTCCTCTCAACCCAAGCCGCTATCTCAATTCGCAATGCCGTACTCTATCAACAATCCCAAACTTATGCTGAAGCAGCAGAGGCGGCTAATCATGCTAAAAGTGAATTTTTAGCGAATATGAGCCATGAATTGCGTACCCCACTCAACGCTATCCTTGGCTTTACTCAAATCATCAATCGTGACTCATCCCTATCTAACGAGCATCAGCAACACTTACGAATTATCAGTCGC
Source organism: Cyanobacteriota bacterium (assembly GCA_040756535.1). Classification (GTDB taxonomy): domain Bacteria; phylum Cyanobacteriota; class Cyanobacteriia; order Cyanobacteriales; family Coleofasciculaceae; genus JBFLZA01. The sequence continues at coordinate 4,021 of JBFLZA010000300.1, read as the reverse complement.
AGTGGAGAGCATCTGCTATCCCTAATCAACAATATTCTGGAAATGTCAAAAATTGAGGCAGGTAGACTCACACTCAATGAAAGTTCCTTTGATTTAATGGGCTTGCTGGATACTCTGGAAAAGATGTTGAGATTAAGGGCTCAATCTAAAGGACTTGAGCTTTATTTTGAGATTGCCCCTAATATTCCCCAGTATGTAAAAACTGATGAAAGTAAGTTGCGCTCCTGCTTAATTAATCTTATTGGGAATGCTATTAAGTTTACCGAAACGGGTTGTGTTACCTTGCGGGTGTTTAAAGGGTTGAAGGTTGAAGGTTCGGCAGATGGGTTGTTAGCGAAGCGAGGCGTAGTCCAGGTTGAAGGGGATGCTCCGAACGTTGCTAACACGTCGCTCACGCGATCGGAAAATAATCCACAATCGGTTAACTTACAACCTGACAACTTGCAACCTGCTAACTTGCAACCTGACAACTTACAACCTGCTAACCTTCAACCTGCTAACTTGCAACCTGCTAACTTGCAACCTTCAAAGCTTCAACCGGCTAACTTGCAATCTGGCAACTTACGACCTGCTAACTTGCAATCTGGCAACTTTAACCGTGTCGCCCTTCATTTTGAAGTGGAAGATACAGGCCCTGGCATTGCGCTAGAAGAAATTGACCTCTTATTTGAACCCTTTGGGCAAACTCAAACGGGTCGAAATTCCCAACAAGGCACTGGACTGGGTTTACCTATTAGTCGAAAATTTGTACAACTGATGGGAGGGGATATTTCAGTTAGCGGTGGGTTGGGTAGGGGTGCGATTTTTAAGTTTGATATTCAGGTTGGGTTAGGAGAAGCGACTCAAGTCCACATCACTCCGTCCAAATCTAAGGTTATTGGTTTAGCACCTGATCAAAGGGAATTTCGCATCTTAGTCGTTGAAGATCGTTTGGAGAATCGCCAGTTGATGGTTCAACTTTTAACAACAACAGGTTTTGCAGTGCAGGAAGCCCAAAATGGTCAAGAGGCTGTAACTTTGTGGTCAAATTGGCAGCCACACTTAATCTGGATGGATTTACGAATGCCTGTGATGGACGGATACGAGGCAACGAAGCAGATTAGGGCTGGGGAGCTGGGGAGCGGGGGAGCGGGGGTGTTGGGGAGTGGGGGTGTTGGGGAGAGTGATAGTATCTCTGCGTCTTTTTCCTCCAATCCTGCTTCCCATCCGCAAACCATTATCATTGCCCTTACTGCTAATGCGTTTGAAGAAGATCGTCAACAGGCTTTATCCGTTGGTTGTGATGATTTTATATGCAAGCCTTTTCGAGAGGAAGAACTCTTTGATAAAATGGCTCACTATTTGGGGGTGGGTTATGTCTACGAAGAACCACCATTAAACGATAAAAGCAGAACAACGAGGGGTGAACGGGGAGAAGCTTCTGAGCATTCTCACGCATCACCTAGAATAAATATATTAAAGGACAATTTGGTCAAAATGCCTCCTGAATGGGTAGCGAAGCTGCACGCTGCAGCACTCTCGGCAAGGGAGAAAGAGATTTGGAAGTTGATAGAACAAATTCCTCCAGAAAATGCGGCTCTTGCTGAGGCACTCGCCAAAAAACTTCAAGATTTCCGTCTCGATCAAATCATAGATTTAACCAGCAATGTGTAGCGATCGCACTTCATCCACGAAAGGAGACATCTTAGTCGTTGATGATGTCCCGGAAAACTTACAACTGTTATCCACCATGCTAACTGAGCATGGCTATGAAGTTCGTCGAGTGATTAACGGAAAACTGGCCTTGACGGTAGCTCATGCTGATCCACCGGATCTAATTTTGCTCGACATTATGATGCCAGATCTCAATGGTTATGAAGTTTGTCAGCAGCTCAAAGCCAGCGCTATTACCCGCGAGATTCCGGTGATTTTCTTGAGCGCTCTTGATGATGTGTTGGATAAGGTAAAAGCTTTTAGCGTCGGTGGAGTGGACTACGTTACCAAACCGATTCAGGCTCAAGAAGTCATAGCCCGCATCGAAAATCAACTCACTATTGTGCGTCAACGCTCATCCTTGCGGGAGCAAACAGCGCAACTTGAACAGGAAATCAAAGAACGCCAACGTGCAGAAGCCGCCCTGCGAGAAAGTGCTAACAAGCTACATAAGCATAACCTCGTTTTGACCAAACTCGCCAAAAATGTGGCACTGCATCAGGGAGATTTAAACGCCGCTTTAAAGGAAATTACACAGGCTAGCGCTCAAAACTTGGAAGTGGAACGTTCTAGTGTATGGCTGTTTGACAACGCCGTTACTCAAATTCAGTGCCTTGATTTATTTGAGAAGAGTAGCCATCAACATAGCTCTGGCATAGAACTGCTAGCAGCAGACTACCCCTCCTATTTTCAAGCCTTGCAACAAGACCAAGTGATTGCAGCAAACGATGCTCACACCGATCCTCGAACCCAAGAATTTTCACAAGTCTATTTGACTCCCTTAGGCATTGCTTCCATGCTGGATACACCCATCACAATTAAGGGAAAAACGGCGGGAGTTATATGCTTAGAACACGTCGGTGCGATGCGTCATTGGACGCCGGAAGACCAGAATTTCGCTCGCTCACTGGCTGATTTAGTCTCATTGGCGATTGAAGCACGAGAACGGAAACAGGCCCAAGAAAACCTGCGACAACTCGAAGAGCGCTGGCAGTTAGTGCTTGAGGGCAACAATGACGGGATATGGGACTTGAACTTAATGACGGGTAAAGTCTTCCACTCTCCTCGATGGAAGGAAATATTGGGGTATGAAGGCGACGAAATAGAACACAAGCTACAGGAATGGCATGAATGGATGAACTACATCCATCCTGATGATGTGGATCGAGTTAGAGTCGCAGAACAAGCTTACCTAGAGCGGAAAATTCCGCATTTTGCCCAGGAGTATCGCTTGCAGTGCCAGGATGGAAGTTACAAGTGGGTGTTAGGCCGAGCTCAGGCAGTATGGGATGAGCAAGGAAAACCTGTACGCTTAGTTGGCTCTATTAAGGATATCAGCGATCGCAAACAAGCAGAGGAAGCTCTACGAGAACGAGAAGAACGGTTTAGAACCTTAGTCTCTAACATTCCCGGTGTTGTTTACCGCTGTTTGCATGATTCTGACCGGACGATGCTATTTATTAGCGATGCTATTTTAGCGATTTCTGGTTATGGCAAGAATGATTTTATTAACAATCGAGTGCAAACTTTTGCCAGCAGGATTCACCCCCAAGATCAAGAGCGGGTGGAGAGGACGGTTGGGGAGAGTGTAGATAACCAACAGCCTTACCTGATTGAGTATCGACTCATTCGTGCTGATGGTAGCATCGCATGGGTTTCCGAAAAAGGTCAGGGCATTTTTCATAGAACAGGGAAACTGCTCTGGCTTGATGGAGTCATTTTTGACATTAGCGATGCCTATCAACAAGCATTGCTCAGGAAACAAGCCGAAGCGGCACTGCTAGCCAGCGAAACGAGAAGTCGAGCCATTATTGAAGCGATTCCAGATTTGCTGTTTCGGATGAGCGCTAACGGGACGTATCTGGAATTCAATGCCCCCAATTTCAGTCAATTGGCGGTGCCACCTAGTGTCTTTTTAGGGAAAAAACCGACTGAAGTGCTGCCCCCGGATGTTGCTGAACCGTTTGAACGTCACATCCAACTCGCCCTTTCTACACGGCAAGTTCAAGTTTTTGAGTATCAGTTAACGCCCATGAATGGGGTTGTATCCGATTTTGAAGCTCGGATTGCTCCGGTAGGAGAAGACGAAGTTCTATGTATTGTTAGGGATATTAGCGATAAAAAACGGGCTGAAACCACCATACGGGAGAGCGAACATCGATTCCGCGCTATTTTCGAGTACGCGCCTGTCGGTATTAACTATTTAGATTTGAACACGATGTCTCGCCGGATTAACCAACGCTGGTGTGATATTCTCGGCTACAGCCAAGACGAGCTGATTAATATTAATTTCCAAGAGCTGACTCACCCCGACGATCGCACTCTTGAT
>JBFLZA010000299.1:0-10362 GCA_040756535.1 Cyanobacteriota bacterium | reverse complement strand
GGTACAGTAGAATTGACAACTGCTGCCCCACCAATATCTTGCTCACTGATTGACTCCACCTGATCATGTTGCAGCGCCAGCAGAGGCGAGACTACTACAGTCGAACCCGGAATTAAAACTCCTGCGATTTGGTAAATTGCTGATTTTCCTGAACCCGTAGCCATAACCGCTAGGGTGTCGTGGCCCTCAAGAAGGGCTTTTATCGCAGTTTCCTGCCCTGAACGGAGGGATTCATAGCCAAACTTGGACTGGGCAATCTGATGTATCTGTTTTTTATTCGGGCGTTTGCGTTGTTTACCCATATTTTTTAAAGAAGACCAACAGTTCGCCCTTCCCTATTGGCAAGAGCGTAAGTCGCTGAAAATCTATAAGAAGCGATCGCTCCTTAATTGTTAGAAACTCTCAGTCCTACTTACCGTTGGTCAGTAATCTAGTGTTCTAATTAAGCAATTTAATAGCTACTGTTGTCCCCAACGTCATCCTACAGAAGCAAGTTGAATATGAAGCTTGACTGTGATTATTCATACATCGTTACTATTATGCTAGAGGTTCATTCCAAGTGGGCTATCGCTTAGCGTGTATGTAATCCACAAAGTAAAATCTCGGCTCAAGCCGAAATTTGAGCCAACTAAAAGCCCCTAAACCTAAGAGGGCTACAACCATCAGAGGTAAACCCAGACGCAGGCGCAGTTCATCCGGCATCAGGGCAACTCCTGAAACAGTAATGGCAAATGTTCCCACAAGAACTTTTTGTAAGCGATGCAAGGTTTTTAGTGCATCTCGGCAGCTACTGCAATGCTGGGTATGCTGTTTGTAGCGATCGAGTAATTCCTTGCGGTTGTCATTAATTTTGTGATTTTCTACAGGATTAAGCCCAACTTCGCTCCACGGTAGCTTTCCTTGACAGTACTGATCAAACCACTTCCGAAACTCAATAACTAAGCGATCGGCAGTTGTTGGCAGTTTATAGGCAGTTTTCCAACTTTCAATTTGTTCTCGCTGTTGCAGAAAATGCTCTTGCTGATGGAGCAAAATCATATCTCCATCAAGTACCAGGTTGCGATTATTGATGTGATCCCACCACCGAGGCATTACCTTATGAAGCGTTTTAGCAAAGTTACGGGGAAACTGAGCAACAATCCTTGATTTACCCGGAGCGACGGGTATACAGTAAGTGACTAAACCAACCTGCTTCCCAGATTCGCCAAACTTGATCACATACTCCAAGCGGCAAGGAGGTTCAAAGGTGACAGAGCCTCTAGACGTTTCCGTCTCAATTAAAGTTGGAGTTGATGTCACAATTTTGAGCGGCATTGGTGTTGCTCGTTCTCGATTTCCCTGTACGCCATGATGGGAAAAGGGCACATGACTCGGATCGGCTACATTTTCAACCAAGGTTTGCCAATCATATTCTAAATCACGCACGAAAGAAGACCAGACAAACCCTTGACTAGCATCTAATTGGGGCGAAAGGGGCCGAGGTGTAGTCGCAGCAAGTTCTGCTGATTTGGCATCGGGCCAGACCCAAAGCAAATCATTTTCCTGACAAGATGGTAGTGCGATCGCACATAAATTCTGTTGATTCTTGGCAATCAGTTCTGGATTGTCCGCTTGAGGAATATGGGTACAGCTTCCCTGTTCATCAAACTGCCAGCCATGATAGCTACACATGAGATTGCCTGTTTTTTCATCCACCCGCCCCTCACTCAAAGGGGCAAGTCGATGCGGGCATTGATCTAAAAACACTCGGTAAGTCTCAGATGAACTAGGCTTCCAAATAACGAAGTGAAGCCCCAACAATGTAACTGCGGTGGGTCGTTTTGGGTCGAGATCTTCGACAGGCGAGAGAGGATACCAATGCTGAAAAAAGTTAAATTCAGGTGGCATGTGCAGCTAGTTCCAAGAACCTTGTAAACATCATATCAGTAAGGTTCCTGTGCTTTTTTGAACACCCGTTGCTCAAAACGCGATCGCAGCGAACTCTCCCTTGAGGCGAACTTGTTCAAAGGGCTGACACTCGAACTGCTGTCCCTCAACGACCACCTCTTGCTCATCTACCCAAGCTTGCTGTAACTTGATGCCGTGAAGATGAAGTTGAACACTCGTATAAGAGAAAGGATAATCCCCTTGCTGCCCCCACGTCAGCTCTAAGCCGTCCGAGGTGCGTACCATCTCGAAGCGATCAACACGCCACTCGTCATAGCCATCTCCAACATCGTTGTAGAGATGTCCCACACTTGTTCCTTCCATGGGTGGGTAGAGGTGAAGAATTAATTGGTGTTGTGCCTCCATTGGCAGAATCGTTCCCGCCTTTACCAAAAGCGGAATCTGTTCTAACGGGGCATCAAGTGTAACCTCTCTTGCTCCTTCAATTGCAGTATCATTCCAGAAGTTATACCAATGTCCCTTGGGTAAAATAACTTGCCGTTGACGTACCCCTTCCCCCATAATCGGACAAACCAGAAGCGCATCACCCAACAAGAAAGCATCATCCACACCCCAAAGTGCAGAGTCATCACTGTCAGACCAAAATAGGGGACGAACTTGTGGATAACCCTTGTGAGAAGCTTCCCAACATAGCGTATAAAAGTAAGGCATCAGTCGGTAGCGCAGTTGTAAAAATTGCCGAATAATGCTCAAAGTCGGTTCGCCATAAGTCCACGGTGCACGGTGTCCAGCGTTATTGGAGGAGTGGGTGCGGTAGAACATGAGGAAGGTTGCCATCTGGAACCAGCGCAGGTAAAGTTCAGCACTGGGATTTCCCTGGAACCCGCCAATATCGGGGCCACTGTAGGGAATTCCTGAAAGACCTAAACCGACTATTGTGGAAATTGTCTGACGCAACGCTCCCCAACTACACTCAATATCACCCGTCCAAATCCAGGCATAGCGTTGAAGTCCTGCCCAACCAGCACGCGAGACAATGAAGGGACGTTGTTGCGATCGATATTGGCGCAAAGTTTCGTAAGCCGATTGAGCTTCCAGCAACCCATAAATGTTATGAGCCTCGCGATGGTCGCCACCTCTGCCCTCAAAGAAATGCTGTGTTACTTTGGGAAGAGAGGGATCGCCCCAGACGATAAAAGCGGCTGGCTCATTCATATCATGCCAGAATCCAGACACCCCCACATCAAGAAGATATTCATACTGCCGACTCCACCAACGGCGAACTAACGGGTTAGTAAAATCTGGGAAGACGCACCACCCTGGCCAAACAGGTGCAACGGCAAGCTTTCCATTGGGAAGTTTGCAAAACGCATCTAGCACTTGCCCTTGCAGAAATAAGTTGCTCTGGCGGCTGTACTTGATGCCAGGGTTGTTAATCGCAATAAACCGTACTCCATACTTAGCCAGTTCTTGGGTAAAACTTGCGAGATTAGGATAGCGCTTCGGGTCAATACTGAACGCTCGATTTCCCACCTGACAATCAATATCCAGGTGTATGGCACTCAAAGGCAGATCATGTTCCTTAAATGCTTGAGCTTCTTCTCGGACTGCCTGTTCGGTACGATATCCCCAGTGAGACTGATGATAGCCCAACGCCCAACGGGGAGGCAGCGGAGGGCGACCGGTTAATTCGGTATAGCGCTCCATCAGTTGCGTGGGTGAGCCAGATATAAAGTAGTAACGTAGCGCTCCTCCCTCAAAGTCGGCTGTAGCTACATCCCCAAAGCTAAAATTAGCCTCAAACGAATTCTCGTAGAAAACAAGGTAACTACCACAGGAGTGGAGACCCAAATAGATGGGAATACTGATATAGGTTGGGTCTGAACCTGAGCCATATTTACCAGCCGCATCAAAGTTCCACATCCGGAAGGTTTTAGGTTGCTCAGTAACCTTTCCTTCCTTTGTAACCTCCCTAGCTATACGCAGGTTCAAGGGAAAGGCGCGTTCTCCCAATCCATAGATGTGTTCTTCTTTTCTCAGTTGCGCTTGATGAATCCACCCTTCGTCTTTTCGCTGTGGCGGCATTTCTTCCCGCAGCGTTTTCCCTGTGGCGTCGCAGAATTTGAGACTACCATTGATGCCAACAATAACTTTCAGGGCAGTACTCGATACAGTCCAGTGAGCTTCCTCCTTATCCAGTGTTGTCTCTACCTTCTCCCAATCGTGACGAGCGATCGCATAAGGAATCGGAGAAATACCAGGATACCATTCCACCCGGACTAAATCGGGAGTCAAAAAAGAGACATCCAGTTCTGCTTGCTCAAAGTAGAAGCGAGCACCTCTAGGGGCCTGTTCAGCTTGGAGGAGTTTTCCGGGGTTTTCAAACGCTTCTCCTGTTTGGGGTCTAGGAAACTGGCGTTCAATTGCATCACGCTTGAGAGAGTACAGGAATGAGCGGGGGACGAATCTCAAGTACAAGAGCGACCCGAAAACAAACTTTAATTTTAGTGAGAGCTGTTTGAAAAGATTCATGATGCCTGTATTAGTCCGGGAATTATTTGGAATTACCTGATAATTTTTTAATCACTCAGCTCTTCTCAAGAAAACTAATTATTGAACTTCTTTCATCAACCTTGAGTAGTATTTTAATTAGCTTTATTTCCGGAGAGAAAACTATTAAAATACTAGGTACGGCAATATTTCTGCGCTCTGATCTCAAGCTATAACCTAAAGCTAGGGGTATTAATTTTGAATTAATAATTTTGGATTTTGAATGGGAGCGAAGCGGCGGGACGCCTTTCATGTTAAAAATCAAAATCCTCCCTTATGGGATAGAGCTTGAAAGCCTATTTAGTAGACATTAAGAAAAGCCAACCGTATACTCTTGTCGGTTGGTAGCTGGAGTTACGTGACCGAAAAGAATTCAGAAGGCAGGAGCCAGAAGTCAGAACGATAAGAACTCCGACGAATGAATGTGCCCGCAGGTTAGAAGCCCCTGCTTTTAAGCGAAAAACGGCAAGGGCGGGGTTAGAAGCCCCGTTCAAACGTCTTCTGACTCCTGTATTCTGACTCCTGTATTCTCTTCAAGCGATCGCTATGCAAAATCCTCGCCAGTTGACATTTCTAGCACTCCAAGACATCCAGCGGCGGGGTGCCTTTACGGATATTGCCCTTGACCGGGTACTGCGAAATACTCAATTAAGGAGTGCCGATCGCCGTCTAGTGACAGAATTGGTTTATGGTACTGTCAGACGGCAGCGAACCCTCGATGCATTAATTGACCAACTCGGTAAGAAAAAAGCCCAGCAGCAGCCTCCAGAACTCCGTACAATCCTCCATATCGGTTTATACCAGCTACGGTATCAAGAGCGAATTCCCGCCTCAGCAGCGGTCAATACCACGGTTGAGCTCGCTAAAGCCAATGGATTCAAAGGACTCGCTGGTGTCGTTAACGGCTTACTACGGCAGTATGAGCGTCTAGCAGAAACTTCCACCGCCTCAAACCCCTCAATTGCTCCCGAACAGCAAAATCCACAATTCAACGACCCCTTGCAGTTGCCAACAGAACCTGTAGAGCGTTTGGGTATCTTGCATAGCTTTCCGGACTGGATAATCCAGATGTGGTTGGAACAGCTAGGAATGGACGAAACGGAACAGCTTTGCCAATGGCTCAACCAAACCCCAACCATTGACTTACGAGTGAACCCTCTAAAAGTGTCTGTAGAGGACGTTGAGGCAGCCATGCAAGCGGCTGGCGTTGATGTTCGACGTATACCTCATCTCCCCTACGCTTTACGAGTAGTGGGCGGTACGGGAACGGTTCAACAGCTACCAGGATTTAGGAAGGGGTGGTGGACTATTCAAGATAGTAGTGCTCAGTTGGTGAGCCTTCTCCTTGACCCTCAACCCGATGATGTGGTAGTTGATGCTTGTGCGGCACCGGGAGGAAAGACAACGCACATTGCCGAGCTGATGGGAGATAGGGGAAAAATTTGGGCGTGCGATCGCGCTCCTTCTCGCCTCAAAAAAGTGAAAGAAAACGCTCAGCGTATGCAACTACAATCCATTCAAACCTGCACAGGTGACAGCCGCAATTTTCCCCAATTCACCAATTCAGCTCATCGCGTCTTACTCGATGCTCCTTGTTCAGGTTTGGGAACACTCCACCGACGCCCCGATATTCGCTGGCGTGTCACACCAGAAACAGTGCAGGAACTTTCGGTTCTACAAAGGGAACTATTAGAACAGGCAGCGACTTGGGTGAAGCCTGAAGGTGTCCTGGTTTATGCCACCTGTACCTTGCATCCCCAGGAAAACGAAGATGTCATTCAACCTTTTTTGGAACGTCATTCGGATTGGCACATTGAGCCTCCACCGTCTCATTCACCACTTGCTGCCTTCTCAACACCACCCGGCTGGCTCAAAGTCTGGCCTCACCGCTATCAGATGGATGGCTTCTTTATGGTGCGGCTTGTGCGTCGTTAGCAAGATGGCAACCCTCAACCCAAAAACGTCCAAAAATTGGCAAATAAATAAAAATGTATAGCGTGGGTACTATTGCTCTACCAAACCCCTACCTAAGATAGAGGGGCAGTAAGTAAGAGGAACAAGTTATGGTTGCCAATTCTAGCGTCAAACAGCTAGTTAAGATTCTGATTGGTGCTGCCTGGATAGACGGCAAGATTCAGTCCGAAGAGCGGGACTATCTCCAGCGCGTTGCCAAGGAAAAGGGGGTTGCTGATGACCCAGAGATTCAGCCGTTGTTGTACGAACTGAGAGCTGTTCTTCCTGATGAGTGTTATACCTGGGTGAAAGAATATTTAGGCGATCGCCCCGATCCAGAAGATTATCAACATCTGATTGAAGCCTTGAGTGCCTTGATTTATAGCGATGGGGAGGTGGCTACAGAGGAAGCTAGACTTCTGACTCGCTTACAGCTGCTCGACCCAGCTATGGCATTGTCCAAGTCCAGCAATAACAACATCCTCAAAGCCATTCAAAAACTCTACCGCCGCTGGATTGACCAACAAGGCTAGGGCTTGAGGCCCATCATACAGCCCACCTCTGTATGTCCTCTTCTCGGATAAAGACGAAGGCTAGAGTATTTGGAATTGGAGCGGGACTAGCAACTCTCGACATACTTCAATTCCCATGCTCTAGCTAAATGCCTTGGCAAGAGAACCCATTTTTTTTGAGAAGGCAACTAATTGATAGAACCGACGTCTCTAATAATTAAGTCGTTCCTAAACTTCTTACCTAAAAATGACGCTATCGGGCATTTTAGGGCATGATTCATCAAAACTTTATAGTTGGAAAGTTATAGGAACATTTCACGCCCTCTCAGGTCTATTTTCTTAACAGCAAAAACGAATTTGGAGAACGCCTCGCATGTCTAGCCTACCTCGTTGGCAATCGGGAACTGCCGCCTTTTTAGCTCTTGGAATAGTCGCTGGAGCTGTTACACCGCTGGTAACCGCCGCTCCTTCTTTTGCCCAAAGCACTGCCTTTTCAGATGTTTCATCTAATTATTGGGCGCGGACTTTTATTAGTGAACTAGCGCAACGGGATATCATTGCCGGATTTCCAGATGGTACATTCCGACCTGATGCTCCTGTTACTAGAGCGCAATTTGCCGCGATGATGCGGAAAGCAAATCGAGAGTTTCAAAAAGGTACAATTCGCAATGCCATTAACTTCACTGATGTGCCCTCACGCTACTGGGCTTACACTGCAATTCAGGACGCCTACACCACTGGATTTTTAGCCGGTTATCCCGGTAACATCTTCAGACCAGAACAAAATATTCCTCGCGAACAAGCATTAACTTCACTAGCAAATGGACTGAACTATACTGCGTCCCAGTCTGTATCTAATGTTCTGAGCTACTATAACGACGCCTCAAACATTTCTAACTTCGCTCGCTCTCCAATTGCCGCAGCAACGGAAAAGGCGATCGTAGTCAATTATCCCAACCTCAAGAACCTAAATCCTCAGCGGAATGCAACACGAGCTGAAGTAGCAGCTTTCATTTACCAAGCACTGGTCAATGAAGGGGAAGCGCAAGCTGTCAACTCGCCCTACATTGTGAATGCGCCACAAGTCGCAACAGAAGTTACAATTCCTGCCAATACCACTATCCCTGTAAGGTACGAAAAAGAGAAAATTCTCGTCACTAAAGATGAAACCGTACCTCTGACTGTGCAAGTGGCTGCCAATATTACCACCTCTGACGGTAGAGTGATCATTCCTGCTGGCAGCAGTGTTATTGGTGAGTTGCGTCCTGTTAAAGACCAAGGTGGTAGTCAGTTTGTAGCCCAGAAGATCGTTATCAATGGTCAAGAGAAAACCATTAACGCTTCTTCTAATGTGATTACGGATACCGAGACGGTTCGTAAGGGTGTGAGTATAGGAAATCTTGCGAAGAATGCGGCGATCGGTACAGCAGCGGCAGCTGCCATCTCAGCCGTGACTGGTGACCGGGCAATTGCAACTGAGGAGCTCTTACTAGGGGCTGGTGCTGGTGCAGTGTTGCAATTGATTCAAACCTTCCTCGGTCGGAACAGTGTCGATCTGATCGTGATTGAGCCGAACCAAGATTTGAACCTCAAACTGCTCTCTCCTCTGACTGTAAGCACCCGCTAGGGAAAGCTAGAATGACGAACTACAAAATGACCAATAAAGCAGTTCGTCATTCGACCGACAACCAGACGACAAAGGTAGTTCCTCTTGCTGAATTGTCTTGAGCCTTACTGATTGCAATTTCTGAACCTAGTTTAGCCCAGACTAATCGTGCTGGGCTAAAAACTTCAATTTCTCCTTGCATTTGTTCGATTAACTCTTTGGCGATCGCTAAACCCAAACCACTACCAGGAATCGCCGTTGCTGCCTGAACGCCTCGATAGTGCCGCTCAAACAGATGTTCTAAGTCTTGGGATGGAATCCCAGGGCCGGTATCGCTAATCAGGATTGCCAAGCGCTGTGGCGGCGCTGTTTTGCCTTGAGGCGTCTGTGAAACAATACCCACTCGGATATCAATCCTCCCCCCAGATGGTGTGTACTTTAAGGCGTTGTCGATGAGATTGCTCAAAACTTCGCGCAGCCCCTTAGCATTGCCTCGTACCAGCGGTAAGTTGGGGGGAATTTCGGCTTGTAATTCTAGATTCCGTTCTTGGGCGATCGCTTCGGCGGAAACAATCAGAGGCTCTAACACCGATGTTACCGAAAACGATTCCAGAGGCAGGGTATGAGCGGGGAGTTTCAGGGGGGGCCCAACTTGAGTGCTGCTAGTGTAGTGGGGTGTAGCCTGTTGTGAGTCAAATGTTCCTTCAGGGTTCAGGACTTTCCTCTCAGAACTGGCTTCAGGCAGGGATAACAGTTCTGCTTCGTCTAGGTAGGTGTCGAACTCTTTGAGCAACTCTTGCAGGCGATCGCTCTCTCGGACAATACTGGCAGCCAACTCCTGGTTTCTATCGCCAGGGAGCAATCGCCTGAGTAATAATTTGCCAAATGTCCGTAAAGCTGTGAGGGGATTACGAAGTTGGTGCAACAAGTCATCTAAGTGATCGCGCTGTTGGGCTTGCAACTGCTTGGCTTGGTTCAATTGCTGCTCAAACCAAACCCGACGCCGATCCATGATGTACGCGATCGCTAAAGTTCGAGCAATCCGTTCAATTGTCGCCAATTCTTTCTCATTCCACGAGCGATCTTCGCGCCCCGTAATCAACAATCCCATCACCACCCCTTCCTGCATGAGGGGCATAACAACTTGGCGCTGCCTAGTTAAGAAATTATCGTCCCAATCGGGGGAGGTTGAATCCACCGCCTGCTCATCCTTAGAACCTTGAGGAAGCAACCGGGGAGTTGCTTTCGACAAGCGGGGAATTGTGTTGATTTTGCCCCGCAACTCAGGTAACATCAACTCGGCTGCATTCTCTTCCCAAACTCCCGTTGTCTCAGGATAAACCACCACAGGAATGAGCTTAGGCTGAGCTTCTTCTACCAGTTCTTCGGTTAAATACACAGCACTCAAAGCAGCACCTAGACCGTGAGTTAATACTGCCACCTGTGATTTACACAGTGCGACAAATTCTGAACTGGCAGGAATGAACATGCGCTTAGGATGACTAATCTGTGACACTACTCTCGAATCAAGGGAAGCGTTATCCGCTCCCTCTTCTCTCACTATAATGTCGAACCCTGCCTATAACTGCCTATGAACTTTGGGTTCAACTTTCCAAGGACAAAGAGAGTTCAGCCACTCCTATTGTTAAATTTAATTAAAAATATTAAAATTTTTTGGGGGTTTTGTTGGTTTCACACCTCTCTTCTATTAGTGTTATCCTTTACCCTTAAAGCAATTTAAGCGTTTTGTATCAATCTATAAAGAGAAGTTGATATTTTGAACTCAAGCCGATATACTTTCGACGGCTTTTGTAACCAACATTAAAACTGTCAGCATAAAGAGGAGGTATAGAG
>JBFLZA010000298.1:0-10378 GCA_040756535.1 Cyanobacteriota bacterium | reverse complement strand
GCGGGGGGGTAGGGGGCAGGGGAGAGAAGTTGAGCGCTTTTATCCTGTGTTTAGAATGTTCAAGTTAAATGCGCGTTAGCTTAGCTCAAAGCCACTCGCAGGAAGTACTCTTTCTGCAAAGGCGCTCTTTGATGTGCCTCTAAGATTATTCTGACATCCGGCAAAGGCTATTTATGTAATATCTTTCCCCTGATAGACTAGCCAAATTTTTCATTTCTTTACAATTCTGGAATTACTGGAATTCAAGAGCTTTATTTATGCAATCTTACGATGTTGTGATTATTGGCGCAGGTCACAATGGTTTGGTTTGTGCTGCCTATCTGTTAAAAGCGGGTTATAGCGTGTTGCTTCTGGAAAAGCGTTCTATCCCTGGCGGTGCAGCAACCACTGAGGAGGCACTACCGGAAGAAGCACCGGGTTTTAAATTCAACCTCTGTGCGATTGACCACGAATTTATTCACTTGGGGCCAGTTGTTGAAGAATTAGAACTGACCAAGTATGGCTTGGAATACCTATTCTGCGACCCTGTGGTTTTTTGCCCCCATCCTGACGGGAAATATTTCCTAGGTCACGGTAGTGTGGAAAAGACTTGTGCTGAAATTGAGCGCTACAGTCCTCGCGATGCCAAGAAGTACGCCGAATTCAATGATTTCTGGCAGCGAGTCCTGGGAATGATGATTCCCATCTTCAACGCACCGCCCAAGTCCGTAGTCGATATGGCTGGTAATTATGACCTAGCCAAGCTCAAAGATCTATTCTCCGTGATCGGAGGACCAGACAAGACGCTGGACTTTATGCGGACAATGTTCACCAGCCCTCGCGAGATTCTGGAAGAGTGGTTTGATTCAGAATTTCTCAAAGCCCCATTGGCAAGGTTAGCCTCAGAACTGGGTGCACCTCCCTCCCAAAAAACCATTTCTGTTGGTGCAATCATGATGGCAATGCGCCATAATCCCGGTATGGCTAGACCTAAAGGTGGTACTGGTGCACTAACCCAAGCTTTGGTGAATCTGGTGACGAGTAAAGGTGGCACCATCCTAACTGACCAACTGGTTGAACAAGTCTTGGTCGATGATGGTCGGGCGGTAGGTGTTCGGGTGGCTGGCGGTACAGAATATCGGGCAAATCGGGGTGTAATTTCCAACATCGATGCTAAGCGTCTCTTCCTACACATGATGGATGCAAGTGATATAGATGCTGCCGATCCAGACTTGCGAGAACGATTGGATCGCCGGATTGTCAACAATAACGATAGTGTTATGAAGGTTGACTTGGCGATATCGGAGCCACTGCGTTTTGAGCGTTATAACCATAAAGACGAGTACTTGATTGGCTCTGTCCTAATTGCTGATTCCGTTAACCAAATCGAGGTGGCTCATAGTGACCCCATCGTTGGGAAAATTCCGGATTCAGACCCCTCCATGTACGTGGTGGTGCCTACAATGCTAGACCCGTCGATGGCTCCCGATGGTAAGCATACTGTTTGGATTGAGTTTTTTGCCCCCTACAAAATTGCTGGTGCCGATGGCACGGGTTTGTATGGCACGGGTTGGACAGATGAACTCAAAAACAAAGTGGCCGATCGCTTGATCGATAAGCTTGCAGAATATGCGCCAAATGTCAAGAACTCGATCATCGCCCGTCGTGTGGAAAGCCCAGCTGAGCTGCACGAGCGTACAGGGTTCTTGAGAGGGAATCACTACCACATCGACATGACGCTTGACCAGATGGTGTTCTTCCGACCCTTACCGGAGTTAGCGAACTATAAGACGCCGATTGAGGGTTTATTTCTCACCGGTGCTGGTACCCACCCAGGCGGTTCAATTTCGGGAATGCCGGGACGCAACTGTGCTCGCGTCTTCCTGCATACCCAGCAGCCGTTGGCGCAAAAGTTTAAGGAAGCTGGTGATTCTCTCAAATCAACCGTTGAGTCTGTCTTTAAACGCTAATCCTTCAAGGATGAAGGCAGTGGCATCAACTGGAAAGTTGACATCCTCCCCTTGAGCAATCTCTCGAAAGTTCAAGGGTTATAGCGGTTTTCAATTGAGTGGAACACTTAAGAGCTGTAGGGGCTTTGGTATCGTGCCCCTACCCGTGGTCTACACAACCCAGAAGCGCAATATTCGAGCCACTGCCTTGTTCTTCCCATCAAAAACCTAGAATCCGCTCTGCATCTAGAAAATCAGCCTTGCTACTGATGTAGCAAATGAGCTGCACTGATGCACTGAAAGTAGTGATACGAGTGCTGAGGCTATGACAGACCGAATTTTGATTATTGGGGGGACAGGACGGATTGGTAGCAGTGTGGCGCAAGATTTGGTGAACCATACATCGGCGGAAATTACTGTTACTGGGCGTCACTCGTCAAGTGGGACACAAGTCAGTTCAGATTTGGCTTCACAGGTACAGTTTCTGGCTTTGGATTTAGCAGATACTGAAGGGTTGCAAAAAGCGATCGCATCTTCTAACCTGGTGATTCATTGTGCTGGCCCTTTTATGTACCGGGATGCTAGCGCCCTGAAAACTTGCATTGAACAAGGGGTTAATTATGTAGATGTTAGTGACAATCGTGCCTTTACCCGGACAGCGTTAGCCTGCCGTGATGCTGCTGCATCTAAAGGCGTCACAGCGATTATCAATACGGGAATTTTTCCCGGCATCTCCAACAGCATGGTGCGTCATGATGTTGAACAGTTGGATGAGGCAGAACAAATTCACCTGAGTTATGTGGTGGCGGGTTCGGGTGGTGCTGGCGTTACGGTGATGCGGACAACGTTTCTGGGGTTACAGCAACCTTTTGAGGCGTGGATTGATAACCAATGGCAACGGGTGAAACCTTATAGCGATCGCGAAACCATTAAATTTCCCGAACCCTATGGCAAAATGGGTGTCTATTGGTTTGATATGCCAGAAGCCTTTACCTTAGTTGACTCCTTCCCCGTAAAAACTGTTATTACTAAATTTGGCTCAGTTCCCGATTTTTACAATCATCTTACCTGGATAGCTGCTCACGTCTTTCCGTCATCTTGGCTGAAAAATCCGGCGGGTATTGAGTTTTTATCCCATGTTAGCCATAGGATGACACAGGTTAGCGATCGCTTCAGTGGTATTGGTGTCGCCATTCGCTCAGAAGTTACCGGTTACAAACAAAACCAACCTACCCGTGTCTGCTCCACTTTAATCCATGAGAATACAGCCATATCAGCGGGTGCTGGAACGGGTAGCATTGCTGAACTGATGCTCACAGGCAAACTCCAAAAACCGGGCGTCTGGCCTGTTGAACAAGCACTTTCTACGGAGTTATTTGAACAAACGATGCAAAGCCGAAGCATCAAGATTCAAGTGGAAACCGAAAGTATGGCAAAACTAAGCTCCTAAGGAAGCAAAAGGAAGAAGACATTTTCAGTGAATTTACGGAAGGAAAAAGATTAACGAAGTGGAATACTGATGAAATCAAGGCTACTGCTTGTAGCCCTACGCCCTGTACACAAGCCGCTGCTATATTACATTAATTTTCCCTAGTAATAGATGCAGCGGCTCCCTTCAGAGTTTTTTATCAATTTGTTTTGTTGAGTTCAATCAGCTTGAACTCACTTTCAGAGTTCGCAAACGATTCAGCGCAGCAGCTAGCTCAAATCGACGGAAGAGGACAAAATCTCCTTCAGGTAAATAACTGAGGATATCTAATCCTTGTGAGTCAATATCTGCCATAACGTGATCGAAAATTTCTGGCAGTGTGCGACGCCCGTTGATATATTTGTCCTTAGCGTAAACAATTGCAGATGCGATCGCTCTTAATTGTCCCGTCTCCACAATCTGCTCGACAGCCGATAAATCAATATCTTCAGTCCCAAATACCACTTCATCTACATCCCGGACTTTTAACTTAACATCGCGTTGGCCTCGACTGGGGTCGATACTCTCAGGTAAAGGCATACGGGGGGTAATCTGTCCGAACTGCTTACCGCCTTCGGGGATGCGTTCTGTCGTATTCGCTTTTGCGATCGCTCTTGCTTTTGCGGTAACATCACTAGGCTGGAAGTTTTCCATGGCAATTACCGTATCCGCCACATCGAAGTAATCGCCGCTACCCCCCATAACTAAGATTGTGGACACACCATAATCGGTGTAAAGTTGTCGTACCTTATCAATAAACGGTGTAATCGGTTCTTTATCTTTAGCAATCAACTGCTGCATTCGGCGATCGCGAATCATAAAATTAGTTGCCGCCGTGTCTTCATCCACGAGTAGCAATTTTGACCCAGCTTCCAGTGCTTCCATAATGTTCGCCGCTTGGGAGGTGCTACCACTTGCATTTGCGGTTGAAAATTGACGGGTGGAACGCCCTTGAGGAAGCTGATTAATAAACGGTGAAATATCCACACTGGCAATACTACGCCCATCCTCAGCACGAATCTTTACCGCCGATGGAGAGGTAACCACCCATTCCCGCCCATCTTCAGGGAGGTGGTTGTAAATTCCTAACTCAATGGCTTTAAGTAAAGTGGACTTGCCGTGATAGCCACCGCCGACTATCAGAGTAACACCCGCAGGAATTCCCATGCCAGTAATTAACCCCCGATTCGGACAGGTAAATTCAACACGCAATGTCTCTGGGGATTGAAAGGGTACAGCATCGTTGAGCAAAGGACGCTGATCAACTCCGCTGCGTCGTGGGAGAATTGCACCATCGGGAATAAACGCCACTAATCCCCGTTCTGGCAACTGTTGGCGCAACCAGTCGGCATCTTCAACGGTTTCCACTTGCTGCTGAATCTTTTTTGGATCAAGGGAACTATACTTGAGCGCTTTGTCAACAATTTCGGGGATATCTTCACAAAGCATTTCCGCTGCTTGATACCCCAAGATACTTCGCCCCCGCGCTGGTAACCCAACGACAAAGCGCACTTCTACAACTTGATCGTTAACAAAAGCTGAGGTGCGCTCAAGTACGGATTGTCCAACCCGAGTAATCGCAATTAACCCACTCTTGCCAGTTCCCCGCCGGCTGCTGAGTTCCTGTGCGGCACGCTCAAACTGACGAGTGAGGTAATCGCGTAAGGCAATTTCCCTGCTGCGAGTTTGATAAAGATTTGAGGGGAAACCAGCAACGGATTGCGGCAATTGCACCCTTAATTGGCTAGGACTCGCAAACGGGTCGCCTTGAACGCGATCGATAATGAGAGTAAAGTCCGGGAACTTGTAGCTTCCCTTGATATCTTTGTAGGCTTTGTAGCTGCGATTGTCGAGTTGTAGTAGCAACTGGCGCAGATTCTCTCGATTAGTCATCAGTTAAAAGCTTGAACGTTAAAGGTTGGCAGGTTGAAAGGGATAAATTCTAACTTTATTAACCTTCAACTTACTAATCTTCTAACTGAAAATAGGAGTCAGGAGCCAGGAGTCAGGAATTCAGGAGAGCCATTTTCATTATGAGCGTTGTGGACAATCGCCCATGAGAGTCTAACCTTCAACCTCCTAACCTTCTGACCTGCAACCCTCTCACATTCAACCTTCAACCTTCAACCTTCCAACCTAAAACGATGAACCGGGTTGCTGGAGAAATTCGGCTTCTTCTGGTGTTGTCTCTCGGCCCAAAATCTTATTGCGATGAGGAAAGCGCCCAAAGCGTTCAATTACCTTGATGTGACGGTAAGCGTAATCAACACCTGAAGCGCACTCCGGGGAATCTTTCAGCGTCGAGAATAATTCCACGCACTGACGCTGATCAACTATGTTTTCACTGTGTTCAAAGGGTAAATAGATGAACTGACGCTGTATTGGCAACAATTCTTGACCGAAACCTTTCTCAACAGCGTGTTTGGCGTAAGCAAGTGCTTGTGGATCAGTGGCAAACGCTTGGGGTTGTCCCCGAAACATATTGCGAGGAAACTGATCAAGCAGAATAATCAGTGCGAGACAACTTAAGGCGGTTTCTTGCCAATCGTCTAATTCACCCGCAGCCGCCTTTTGATAATCTGGGAAGAAATGCGATCGCACTTCTTGGTCAAACTCTGGATTTTTGATAAACCACTTCTTGCGGGATTTCCCATAATCCTTATCATCCGGCTTACCAAACCAAAACTCTAAAATTTCATTCGCTTGCGACATCAGCCCCTCTCATTTCCAGAGACTTGTTCTGCTTCACCCATAGTTTAAGGATAAAAGGGGGAAAATGTTACTTGAGTTGGCAATCAGAAGTACAGCAATTCTAAAGTATTAGCGTATGCGAAATGCACTTTGAGAAGCGACGATTTCCTTTACAGCGGTTTTCAGTCAAGTGTGACACAGATTTTTGGGTAGGGTGGTGTCATTAATTAACTTGAGAGGGTAGATATATCCCTTTGAAAACAGCTGTAAGGTTACCGTCTTGGCTCTTGAACCCCTGCTTCATTCTGGAAGAGCACTGCTATACTGTTGCCTCAACCCTAGCTGAAACAGGAGAATGATTTGCCTGGGCGCTAGGTACAAGAGCCCAGCCTGACTTGAGTAGTTTTTGGTAGGTTGCCCATCCTTTAGAACCTCTGGGAATTTCATAATCTGGAACAGAATATTGAGAGAAAGTTGTATAAGGCTGCCACGGTTTGTTTGGAGAAATTCGCAAATGCAAAATCTTTTCTCCGTCAGCTCTAAGCACAGGTAACCAACACATTTGTCCAGGCATATTAGTCTCCTAATCGATAAAATTTAGAAAAACCTAGTTTCTTCCTATTGCTTCAGGAAATGCAGGAACCCTGATACTTATAGGTGTAACTAAAACTTAGCTGTTTTTAGTTCTATCGAGAGGATTATTTCAAGAAAGAATAAGTCTATCTAAAGACTAAAACTATTTTGTACTATAGAAGTAGTGAAGGACACTTCATAAGATTGAAAGAGGTCTTAGAAGCCGGGGATCGAGGCTCAAGGCAGAAAAAGAGATTTATCGCCACACTTTTTGTAATGTTTTATACCGGAGGAAATTTAAATAAAATAGGTACTAAGAGTCAGGAAGCAAGCAGAGAGAGCTTCTGCCCTCTCTTGTTAAGAATGACGATGCCGCCGAAGTTGATATAAGCGAGTTTTAGAGTGCATTAGGCGCATCCTCTCGGTAACCCTTGACTCGGTTTAACCCTTTGCGCTGTAACTTATACCGAATCCGCTTTTATCACCCCTTTTCAATGAAAGGGATTTATATTCCCCAGCTCCCCCAGCTTCCCCAGCTCCCCCAGCTCGCTTAAAATGGGGGTACTTAACCCGGATTTAGTATTACTACACTATCTCGACTACTTTAAAATCCCTGGTTAGTAGATCAACTCTTCTCACTAGCGTTCCTGAAGGATATAGAACGAAACACTGACTCTACAAGAGTTTTAGTCCATTTCAACTGAGATCTTGCACCATTCTCAGTAAGCCCGAAAGTCCGCCTTGAACTCAAGTTCAAGGCTCATAGCCCAAGTCCATTGAAATGGACTGAAATTCTTACTCAGTCGTCTTTAGACGACTTTATCTATGAGCCAGGGGTTTAAACCCCTGGTGGGTTATTGCGATTGGTGCAAGATGTGAGTTTCAATGGGCTTGATCGATGAGCCGTAAAATTAATTTCACGGCAGGGGGGTGAGCATATGCAAGATATCAAAAGAATGCGGTTTCGTCTGAGAAGCAACTTGCTAAAGGTCGCAAGTGAGCCGCATGTACTGAAGTGGATTTATAGGCGCACAGATTTTCCCATTGTAAAAATAATTCCCGAAAAAAATCAGGAAGTCAAGCGATCGCAATCAACCGCAATCAATATTTCGATTAAGACTCAATCAGAGGAGCACCCCTGTCAAACCGAATGCGATCGCCTTCGCACCATTTCCCTAATCCTTCACAATTAAGTGATGCTTGGAGTCAAAGGCAATCTTCCCTTGCTTCTGTAATTGACCAAGCAGTCGAGTAATGGTCACTCTAGTCGTACCGCAAGCATCTGCTAAATCTTGATGAGTGAGGCGAACACTCAAACGCGTACCTTCGGTTACAGGTACACCGATTTCCTGTTTTAACAACAGCAACAGATGGTGCAAACGATCTTTCACTTGTCGCTTCCCAGCAATCGCTAGTAGCCATTCTGTCTGACGTAACCGCTGGTTGACTTGGGGTAAAAGAGCTTGGGTTAGACTAGGGTAAGTGGATATCTCTGTTGGAGAAAAGCACACTAACTGCACAGTCTCCGATAGCGCTGTTGCTTGATAGGTAGGAAGGGCAGTCATACCAGAACCAAAAGGCATAGATGACCCTGCCAACCCAATCAGTACCTCATCACCGCTTTCACTCATCGTAGTTAGTTTCACTACACCTTGAGAGACTACCCAGACGTAAGTCGGTGTTAAGGGGATAAGTTCTCCTTTAGAATAAGTGTGTAACGGGCGCTCCTGATCAGGGTCAGAGTTAGAACGGTTGAGTGCTTGTTGAGTCCACTGACGTTCAATTGTGTCGCGTACTATCCAGCGGACAGTAACGGGTTGTCCTTGCTCATCACAGATAGCGTAGACACTCACAGACGCCTCTAAGTAATCATCATTACGAGGTTGCAGGCGTATTGTCCACTGCTGCACCCAATTACGCTGGCATAGCTGGTTAAGTTTAAAATGAAATGCCGGACGTTCTCGTAGAGGGATAAAGTTGATTAGCAGTTTGTCTCTTAAGTAGGACGAATCGACATTGAGTAGTGTAGCGGCGGCACGATTAGCTTCCAGAATTTTTCCCTGTGGATCGGTTATCCAGCAAGCATTAGGTATCACCTCAAAGAAGTCTTGGTAGCGTTGACGTTCCGCTTGCAACTGCTTTCGGACGGCTACTAATTCTTCATTCTGCCGGATTAGTTCTTCTACAGCTACTTGCAATTCTTCTGAGGTAGTAGCAAGTTCTTTGAAGGCTGTTGGCAGCAATACATCTGGTTGTGTCTGTACCGAACCATTAACGCCTTGATACAGCTCAGCTAAGCGCCAATGAAGCACTTGTATCCGCTTAGCAAACCGATTAACATCCACGTTACAACCTCCAACCTCACCTTTTTGGTGAAGGATAAAGGATTTTTTTGTGTGATGCATGAACCAATTGAGAGATTTACATCAAAAAGGGTTTAATGTTTACCTCTAAGAAAATAAAAAAAGTATTAATTATTTTGCCATAAAATAAAAATTTTTGGTATTACAGAAGTTTGTAGGTAATACCAAGTAATAGGCTCAGCCAAATACTAAAACGTCATTCTCGATGTTATTCTGCTTGTGAAAAAGTAGAAAGATAGGGAAGATAGCTTTTTTACACTCTCTCCATCTAGAAGGGATAGAAGTGTCTTATTTATCCCCCTTTTTTATTATTATGTTACTCAATTTTTCGATGACTGGAATGAGTGTTAACGCTAAGCTTTCGTCTTAATTAATTCTTTAGGAAGACGCCGAGGCACGTCGTAGGTAAAGAAATCATGGGCTAATATTGTCTGTGGAAAAATTGCTCGTGCTTCCTGAAGCAAGTCATCTAACCCGATCGCATTTCCCGGAGCATAGCGAGGGCTGAAATGAGTCATGATTAGCTGCCTCACCCCAGCCCCCAAAGCGACTTGTGCTGCCATGGTGGATGTGGAATGCAAACGATCAAATGCTAACTGAGCATCTTGATGGGCGAAAGTGGCTTCGTGAATGAGTACATCGGCATCCTGTGCCAGTTCTACAGCATGATCACAGTAAACCGTATCGGTGCAATAAATCACTTTACGACCGATTTCGGGTTCCCCGCAAAACTCAGACCCCTGAAACTGACGCCCATCAGGCAGCGTCACCGTTTCACCTCGCTTCAGCTTCCCGTAGATCGGACCAAAGGGAATTCCCATTGCCGTGGCTTTTTCCACATCAAAGCGCCCCGGCCGATCTTTTTCTTCTATGCGGTAGCCGAAAGCCGGAATTCGATGCTTGAGACTGCGGCAGCTAACGGTAAATTCTTCATCTTCGTAGACAATCCCTGGGGTAACGGGATGAACCTGAACCGGGTAGGAAAATCCGGTATAAGAGTATCTTTTGCTGGTACGAAGGTAGTCTTCTATCTCAGGAGGGCCGTATATATCAATGCGATCAGTGTTACCCGCTAAACCACAACTGGCTAAGAGTCCCATCAAGCCGTAAATGTGGTCGCCATGCATATGGGTAATGAAAATACGGCTGATTTGGCTGACTCTAAGGTCACTGCGTAGCAACTGATGCTGAGTGCCTTCACCACAATCAAACAGCCAAACTTCCGCACGTTGGGGTAGACGCAGCGCTACGCTGGAAACATTGCGCGATCGCGTCGGCACTCCAGAGCTTGTTCCCAAAAAAGTAATTTGCACAGGCTTTTAGCTTACTCTCACAACACCGAATCCCATCTCATA
>JBFLZA010000297.1:0-10391 GCA_040756535.1 Cyanobacteriota bacterium | reverse complement strand
TATCTCTTTTTTCTTGGGTCACTTATTTCTGTCCGGAGGCAGAAGCAATTGCTCAGTCTATAGAAAGAGTTGAAAGAAAGTCTTTCCCAGGGTGTATCACCAAATACATTGAGATCCGTTATACGAGAGTCAGCTAAACCCGACTCCAGGTATTCACCTACTGCCCTGGCTGGACGCCATGTTACCTCTACAACTAGAACAGCAAAGCACTGCCTTATTACTTGGTGACGATACCATTTATGAAGCGCTCTTCCAAGAATTACCCGTTGGAATTTTGGTAATGGAAGGGCAAGGAGAAATTCGTTTTGTCAACCAAGCCGCATTAAGTTTATTAGGACTGAGTGAAAGTCAGTTGTTAGGTCAAACTCCAGTTGACCCAAATTGGCACATCATCCAAGAAAATGGCAGACCCTTTCAGCTAAAACTTCAGTCAGTACCTGTACGGGCAAAACATACATTAATGCTGTTGATCCGCCGCCAAGCAATACGTAATTTGGTGTTAGGCGTGTACCGTTCTACAATGAGCGAGTGCACTTCAGGTACACTAAAAGGCGAACGCGTTTGGCTATCCATCAATACCTATCCGCAATTAGGGTTGGATGGTAGTGTGGAGCGAATTATTTGCACCTTGAGTGATGTTACTAATCTGAAGGTAGAAGCCAAGCTCACCAAGCTTCATGAGTGTTTTTTGAATCTTGGTTCAGACCCAGATGAGAACATTAACCGTCTGACCGCCTTGGCAGGAGAGTTAATGGGAGGAACATGGGCGCTCTACAATCGACTGCATCAAGATTTACTTTGGTCAATAGGCCAGTGGCAAACACCACCGGACTACCTCCACGTTGGTGAACCGAAAAACTACATCTGCAATGAAGTGATTGAGCATGGCAGTGACCAAGTTTTTGTGCTTCACGACTTGCAAAACACTTCTTATGCTCATTGCAATCCTTATATTGTGTCTTACCAATTGCAAACGTATGTGGGGCAAGCCGTCAAATGTGAGGGTGAGTATATTGGTGCCTTGTGTGTAGTGTATCAAAACTCCTTTGTTCCGAGTCAAGCGGACAAGCAGCTTTTGGGGATTATTGCTGCCGCTATTGGTGTTGAGGAAGAACGCAAGCGGGAAGCGGCAGTTTGGGCACGAAATGAAGCCAAATGGCGATCGCTAATTCAAACTAGCTCCAACCTGATTGCCATTTTAGAAGCGGATGGAACAATCAAGTATGCCAGTCCTGCTATCCAAGGCGTCTTAGGATATAAGCCCAAAGAGCTAATTGGTAAAAATATTTTTGGGTTTTTGCATCCCGATGATATTTCCGAGGCTAAGAACGACTTTCAAAACGCGTTACATCATCCAACCATCGATTTATTCTTAGAGTTCCGATTTCAGCATAAAGATGGCTCGTGGCGTTATCTGGAGTCAACGTATAGCAATTTGCTCATGAACTCACCGGTAACGCGCACGGTTGTCAACTTCCGTGACATTACAGAGCGAAAACTCACGGAGCAAGCCCTAAAACAATCGGAATCTCAACTGAGAGAAAAAGCCACTCAGCTCGAAAATACCTTACACGAACTGCAAGAAACTCAAACCCATCTGATTCAGACCGAAAAAATGTCGAGTTTGGGGTTGTTAGTCGCCGGAATTGCTCATGAAATCAACAATCCCGTTTCCTTCATTTATGGCAATATCCCCCACGCCACTCAATACGCGCAAGACTTATTGCACCTGATTGACCTCTACCGGGAATATTACCCCCACCCAGCACCGGCAATTCAGGCCGAGACGGAGGCAATTGACTTAGATTTCCTCTGTCAAGATATGCCTAAAGTGATGGACTCTATGCAGATGGGGGCAGAACGCATCCGTCAAATTGTTCTGTCGCTGCGTAACTTCTGCCGCCTCGATCAGGAAGTTAGGGAGCCTGTTGATTTACACCAAGGCATCGACAACACACTACTGTTACTGCGGCACCGATTGAAAGCCAAACCCGGACATCCTGAAATGCAGGTGATCAAAGAGTATGGCGACTTACCATTGGTGGAGTGCCATGCTGGGCAAGTGAATCAAGTGTTTATGAATATCCTCAGTAATGCGATCGATGCGTTAGAAGATGCATGGAACAAGGAGCAAGAAGCGAGAGGGGAAGAAGAATCTTGTAGACTTGCTTGGAAAAATTGTCTTTCCCCAACCATCCGCATTCGCACCGAGGTTGGAGAAGGCAATAAAGTGATCATTCGCATTACCGACAACGGCCCTGGGATGCCACCTCAGGTGCAACAACAAATTTTTGACCCATTCTTTACCACCAAACCCGTAGGTCAAGGCACAGGTTTGGGATTGTCAATTAGCTATCAAATTGTTGTTGAAAAGCACGGCGGTCAGCTAAAATGTTCTTCGACCCCCGAAGAGGGAACAGAATTTGCGATCGAGTTGCCAGTACAGCAGTCTCAGCAACAAGCAGCGGAATTAGGAATGTTGAATGATGAAAAGTAGATATGTTTCGGCAGAACCTCTCTATCGGAATTCATAATTCATAATTCATAATTCATAATTCATTTCATAACTTGTAATAGCCTTGTCAAGGCATGATCTTCACGGGCATTGAGTTGTCGGTCGAGTAAGGCGATACTAACAGCTTGCGGGAGTGCGATCGCAGCTAGGTCTGGGTCTAGTCCCTCCATTAGCTGATCGAAGGATTGAGGAACTTTCAGGGCTGACTTAATCCCCAAAAGCATCGATTCACTCATTCCTAAGGCTTGAAGTTGAGGAGCGATCGCTTCCCAATCCACTGGCTCATCCGGACATCCCGCTTGAATCACGTAAGCCAACAATCGTTGTAACTTACTTTCTTGCTTGGGTGTCATCGGGGGAGTTACTTTGGAACGCTCAACGTCCGAAGCGTTTTTGTTGAGGTTGAAAATAATCTGTTGCCAGTCCTTGTCATCGCAGGCTTCCGGTCGGCTTACTGTGAGAGAAACGCGAATTTTTCGATCCGCGTCCGCTTCCAGATGAGTCACCTGGGCACGTACACCAAGAAATCCCAGCCACTGTGCTACCGTTTTGACCAATGTGGAACGAGTCGATTCACAGCTGGCGAGGAGTCGAATTTGAGTGCGAACCATTGGGCGCACAATTTCTGAAAGCATAACTGAAGCATCCTTAAACGCTGCTGGATGTCATCTGTAGTTTTAACCCTTCAGTAGTAATTGATGCTGTGTTTCACACAACTTTTAAACTTTCGCTTCCAAAGACTTGAGGTACTCCGTATTAACTCCTGACTCCCGTGTTAGAGCAATTTTACCAGTACGAGCGATTTCACGGATACCGAACTTGCCCAGCACCTGAGCGATCGCTACCATTTTACCAGGGTCTCCCACGACTTCTAGAGTCAGTGATTCCTCAGCGATATCGACGACACGCGCCCGAAACACCTGAGCCAGCTCAATAATTTCTGATCGCGTTGAGCTGGAGCCATTGACCTTAATCAGCATCAACTCCCGCTCTACACAAGGGGTAGTAGTAATGTCTTGTACTTTTAATACGTTGATCAACTTGTACAGTTGTTTGGTCAGCTGTTCGATAATGTGTTCATCTCCCGGCACCACCATCGTAATTCGGGAGATGCCGACTTGCTCGGCTGGACCAACAGCGAGACTTTCGATATTGAAGCCGCGACGGGCAAATAAACCGGCAATTCGAGTTAGGACACCGGCTTCATCCTCGACCAAAACTGAAAGGGTATGTTTCATGGGTTAGAACAAGAGCTCCAGCACAAGCACTCCCGCCAGCAACAATAATTTGTTTTGACGTGAAATATATATCCTATCGCGCTCCATAGCAACTTAAGATGAAATATTCTTCTTGACAGATGCTGCCAGATACAAAACTCGCTCATTATAGGGAGGAAAATCGAGCAATACTGGAGCTTTCACGAGTTATGGGTTGGTTAAAACGACTATTTGGACTGGAAAAACCTGAAAACGCTCAAGTTAATCCCCCTGTGGCTACCCAGCCGGCAACAGCTCAAGCCCCTGCTACCACGGGAACCGACACAATTGCCCCAGAACGAGTGGGTTTAAGCGGAGAATACGATCAAAGTGGTCTTGCTAAGCGGGTTGCTTTGGCTTATGACCAAGACGCTGATTTAGCAGACGAAGAGCGCCTGTGGGTTGCCCAAACTGGTGGTACTGTGGTTTTAAAAGGCCAAGTTTCTGACCAAGCCACTCTTGATAAGATGACGTCTGTTGCCAGAAGTGTTAATGGCTGCACTGCCGTAGATACCAGTCAAGTTCAAGTTGGCTAAATTTTTCTCTTCATAAGTCAACGGCTTTAACTTGCTTTCCGGGAAGTCCCCCAGTTCCACTTCCTTGCACTGGGGGATGCAAGGTGGTCAACTCTTCGCCTCTCTACTGCAAATTGTTAGTAGAGAGTTTTTTATAGCCGTTGTCGTCATAGTCAAAGAGGTAATGTGTTCTGCTGAGTTGAATGTAGTGAGGCGTTAGCGTTTGCGAAGCGCCCAATGTCTATAAAGTAGTGGCTAATTCCTGTCTTTTCAAAATTACCATATTCGACCCAACAACTGGGCTACGAGCAAGAAGCATTTCTTTGAGATCTGTAATTTCCAGTTTGCTGAAATCCAGTTCTCTAGAACGACGCAAGATTTCGTCTGCTAACTTGTTCTGCTGAGACTCTTTGAGGGTGTACCAGCCATCGCTGACTCGAACAATTAGACGACTACTCAGGAAGTTGGCTTCGACCGATTGAATGAGTCCATTACCATAGCGCTCGGTAATGTCAGCAACTTGGTGTTGCACGGCAGCCACTATGCTTTGCTCTGGGGTGAGTTCGAGTTCGGGAGGAGGTTCCACTGCTATCGGTTGCGGCGCTCTAGGCGCTTTCAACTCAGGTGGAGCTTCAATGGTATTTGGGGGAGCTTTTACCTCTTGCGCTGGCGTCTCTGGGAGAAGTGCTGCTGTTGTGATCAGAACAACGACAACAATACCTGCGATCGCACCCGTTAACGCCCAATCTGACAGCTTCTGATTCCAAGCGGGTGGCAGAAAAAAGCGGACTCTCGCCAAAGTAGCATCCCAAAATGCCTGAACTTTGTCAAAAGTGGGCAATAAGCGATCGATGAGTCTTGGCTTCGTTGGCTCGGCTACGGGTTTCTTCGTAGGCTTCTGTGCTACTGGCTGTGTTCCAAGCGTTGAGGGATCGGACGCAGGTGGCTCTGGCATTACTGGTGATGTATCCGAAACAGGTGGCTCTGGCATTATTGGCGATGTATCCGAAACAGGTGGCTCTGGCATTACTGGCGATGTATCAGAAACAGGTAGCTCTGGCATTACTGCTGATGTATCCGAAACCGATGATTCGGGTGTGGCTGCCGGCGTATCAGAAACAGGTGGTTCTGGCATTACTGGCGGCGTATCCGAAATCACATCTTCTGGAGTAGCTGGTAGTGTGCCAGAAACAGTTGGCTCTGGCATTACTGGCAGCGTATCCGAAACAGGCAGTTCTGAAGGAGAACTCACAATTTCTGGTTCTATTGTCGCTGGCGTGACATCCAAAACGGGTGAAGATTCTAATTTTGTTATCGGAGGCGCGACAGGAGTAGCAGGCTCTCTAACGGGTTCTGTTTCTAGTTTTTCGATAACGCCTTCGAGTAAGTTCACTGTTCCTCGCAGGAGTTTGATACTTTGAGCCTTCACAAACGGTTGCTTGGGTTTCTCCATGCGCCGAACTGGATCGAGTGTTGTTTCTGAGTTTATCCGCGATCGGTCTGCCGCCGCAGGAGTCGGTGGGGCTTGAGGCGACAAAGGTTCTGAGTTTGGCTGCTTGTGTTCCTCTTGTGACATTAAACCTCCCTCCCAGGCAGCACTGTTGTACTAGAAATGCTATAAATTTTTACGAAAATCTGCCATACAGCACAAATCTATCACTTGTGAGCTACTCACCTTCGCTCCAAAAGCTAAAGCTCTAGGAACGAATGACATTAAAATCGGCACAAGCGAGTTGTGCTATATCAGTAAGCCGACAAAAGCAGATGATATTTATACGCTTGCAATTTGAATACGCTCTGGTTAAGTTATCTCAAGCAACATTGTTCTCCTAATCTTCGACCAATATATACAGTTGTGGGAGCAACAGTTTCAGTTATACAAAACCTAAATTTCCCTAACTTTTAGTGCGATTCGTCCATGAACCTTAAACGCCGTCAATTTCTTGTTTTAAGTGGTCTTAGTGGCTTGGGTTTAGCTGTTTTCGGCAAAATCATCCAAAGTCAGTCTGCTCAAAGTAATAATACTTCGAGTAACCCTTCTACCCTCATCTCGGAAGCAGAAACATCGAATGAAGCCGATGCCCTGCTCAGCCCTGTAGAGGGGCAACCCTTACTACGCTTTGTCTCCGTAGCGGATACAGGAACGGGTGCAGTCGGACAATATGCCGTAGCGGCTGCGATGACTCGCTATCATCAGCTCAATCCTTACGATTTTGTGATCTTGGCGGGAGACAATATTTATAACAATGGTGAGATAGAAAAGATTGGCGCAGTTTTTGAGCGCCCCTATCAAGGGTTGCTGCAACAGGGAGTTAAGTTTCAAGCTGTTTTGGGCAACCACGATATCCGCACCAACAATGGTGACCCTCAAATTCGTTATCCTGGCTTCAATATGCCGGGGCGTTACTATACATTTCGGCGAGGGGATGTGCAATTTTTTGCCCTCGACACGAATCATAATGCTGACTGGAAGGCTCAACTCCCTTGGTTAGAACAAGAACTCAGCCGTAGTGATGCGCCTTGGAAAGTGGTATTTGGGCATCATCAGATTTACTCGTCGGGTCACTATGGACTGAATAAAGCCTTCATTAAAACCCTGACTCCCCTTTTCCAAAAGTACCGTGTGCAGTTGTATATCAACGGTCATGACCATGTTTATGAGCGCACTAAGCCGATTCAAGGCACCACTTACCTGATTTGTGGGGCGGGGGCGGGTACTCGCTCTGTAGGACGTTCGGTATGGACAGCACATTCGGCAGAGCGATTGAGTTTTGCGGCTTATGAAGTATATCGCGATCGCATCCTGATCAGCGGCATCGGCACCGATAACCAAGTGTTTGATCGGGGTATTATTCCGTTGCAAGTCGTGTGAATTTAGGATTCAGGAGTTAGGAGCCAGAATTCAGGAGAGATTGATTTTCCTTAATTCGTTGTGCACTCGCGTTCATGGGTGTCTAACTTCTAACTTCTAACTTCTAACTTCTAACTTCTGACTTCTAACTTCCGACTTCTAACTTCTGACTTCTGACTTCTGACTTCTAACCTCTGATCATAAATGGGATCGTGAGTGCCAAGCAGCTTGTCCCAGAATGTGAAGTACAGTCCGTAGTGTACTGCGTACTTACGATGATGGATTGAGTGATGCGTCGGCCCGATGAACCACTTTCCCAAGTGGCGGGACAATGATGAGGGAAACAACTCAAATCCGAGATGAGTGATGATTGCCCATACTGTCATCGTCATGAGTACGGCAACCAAGGTGATGAAATGGAGCGGTACGATGAAGACGATCCCGATAAAGAAGAGTGACTGAAAGACGGCTTCTAGGGGGTCGAATGCGAAGGATGTCCACGGTGTTGGCTTTCCTGAACGGTGGTGTCCCTGGTGCAGCCATTTGAAGAATAAAGGGTGGTGAAACACTCGATGGATAAAGTAAAAGTACGTATCTTGGAGGATGAGGACTGCAACAAAGCTGACACCTAAATAGTACAGACCATACTTGCGTAGGTCAGTGTACAGAAGTGTTCCTCCCCAATCGTATTCTGTGACAATGAATGCTGCACAAAACGCAAAAATTACTGCCGAGAGAATCGATAATTCGATATCGAGTCGAATTGACTTCCATAATGGTGCTTTAAGCAGCAACCCTTGCTTTTGGAAGGATTTTCCCAGAATTGGATAGAAGAGTAAGTAGGTTCCCCCAGCTAGGAGAAAGTATCGACCTAGAATAACCCCGAATAACGCTAACCAGTAGAACCAAAATGAGTGAGCCGTCAATTCAACCTTTCCTCTTTGAACAAAATACTTGAGCGCGATCCTTACCTATCATGTTTGATTGAAGTAGGGTGCATTCAAGTTAGATACTTGTGCAGTGTGTGATACTATTTGTCTGCCATCGCTAACCCTGATGAGCGCGATCGCTTTATTGATCACCTCATCCACATTCCCATTCCTCTGCAACGAAGAGTATTAAGTAGACCTTAACAAAGGTTGTTACTCCAGTTGTCCATCTTTGGCGGTAACTCTACCGTCTTTCCCTTCTCTACAGCTAATTTTCCCAGAATTCTCACGCTTAGGGGCAGAATCGTGCGATCGCACCTACCAGTGGCTTTTGATCATACTCTTATTGACTAACTAGAGAGTCTATCAACTGGGAAAACCTAGAAGCACCCGGTTGTTCCTCTGGCTTTCTGGTATACCACCACGCCCAAGCAATTAAGACAGCCTGAAAAGGAAGCCTAATCCAGTAGAGTAACGGACTGTGAGGAATGCCTTCAAGTTCTATATTGTTGACAGCTAAGTTGATGTTGGCTGGAAACACAGCAATATACAAGGTGATGAGTCCCCAAGCAGCTGCAACACTAATGTAGGGAACCAGTAATCCAATACCACCTAGAATTTCAAAGAAGCCGCTGATGTATACTAACTCCACGGGATTGGGAAGTTGAGGCGGTACGATTTTGGCGTAAGTTTCACCGAAAGCAAAGTGGGTAGTGCCCACAATAATAATGGATATGGCGTGAATGACGCGGAGAATTTCTTTGCGTCGATTTGATTGATGGTTGCTTGAATTCATTGATTAGATGGTTTGAGTAAATCTCTGCTATACAAAACTTAGCAATCACCAAACAGAGCCTACTTCTATCTCCAGCAAGAGGTTTCCCTGCGTTTAATTTCAGACGCAAGTATTAAAAATGATAATTATGACTTATGACTTATGAACTATAATTGTGAGTTTTAAATTTTGAATTTAATAATAGTCAAGCATTCACTTGTGCTTGATATCAAGTCCGTTGATTCAGTTATTGTAGCCGTTATTCACGGTTCATTAATCAATCATGAACCATGAACTATGAGCCATGAACCATGAACCATGAACTATGAACCATGAAAAAACTTTACCGATAACATGACAATGCTACCGGAAACGATATGAAACATCTCTACCAATTGAGGTAAACAGACCCTCCCATATTTTCATCATCAGAACCCACAATTAAACCACCATTTTGACCCGGTACAAGTTCAATTGCCTCAACTTTGTGATACTTGAAACGATACAAAGGAACGATTTGGAAATTCTGTTGGAATGCAATTTGCTGTCCGCGAATTTTCAACGCACCCACTACATAAACGGCTGATTCAAAAGGGCCATCATTCCCGGTGTCAGCAGCTGAAGAGATGAACAAAACTCCTGCTGGGTCTACCTTTAGGTCAGAAATGTGGCGAACGGCTTTTACAGGAAAAGGCACTCGCAGTTTAGTGGAACCCATTGGAGTAATCTGATTCGTGTTGGGGTCAAGCTGACCCCAATAGAGTATGGCAGGTTGTTGGTCTTCACCTCGGTTTGCCCATACCGCGACTAACTGATTATTGATTTTTTGCACCGCAAATCCTTCAAAATTGCTTCCTTGAGGAATATTGGGTAAATCAAATACATTGAGAATCGAGATGTTTTGCCTAGAAGCATCTAAGCGGAAGTGATACACCTTGCCTGAACTCGTCACTGCCATGAAAGTCGGTTCAGGTGTTCCTGGGACAGTCGTGAGGGACTCTAAATCAATGGGCAAAGGAGTGTTACTCGGCCAGTTTACAGGTAAATATTGGGGGGGTTGTGCATTCGGAATCGTAAGGATGGCTAAACGCCCCTGACCTTTTTCTTTGTTGTCGTGAACCACAAGAAAAGACTTGACATCCTTTTCCTGGGAAAGCAGAACCATACCACTAATGCCAAATTGGATGCCACCCCGCACGGGACGCCACTCGTGAGAAAGAACGGACTGGGGTACGAGGGCAAACGTTGCCCAAACCGATAGGGCGAGTAGAAACTTGGGAAATTGACGCATAAAGAGCAGTTTAAGCTCTTGGAGGAGTTTTGGCGATCGCTAGAGAACGGAAAAAATCACTCTTTGGGTATATCACAGTTTATAAAGTACCGTCTATTTTCTCTACCATAAGGTATAGAAGTGACGCAACAACATGCTTATCGCTGCACAGGCGCAGATGGGGAAGCTAAGCTTTGAGAATGGGGGTAAGCGGTCGTGCTTACAAATTACATATCGTGAGGAAGGGGAAAGGGGGAGGGAAAAAGGTAAATCAATTAAG
>JBFLZA010000296.1:0-10417 GCA_040756535.1 Cyanobacteriota bacterium | reverse complement strand
TTGTTTCATCTGAGTGACCAACTTCCAAAAATCCTGCCTCGCATCTGGATCAAGTCCAGTCGTTGGCTCATCCAAAAACACGACTTGAGGATTGTTAATCAACGCTCGTGCTACAACTAACCGCCGCTTCATACCACCCGACAGTTCATCCACGCGGTTTTTGGCATAATCTTCCAATGCCACTTGTGCAAGTAATTCACCTGCCCGCTTTCGCGCTTGCTTGCCAGTGATGCGGTAATGATGGGCAAAGAAAACCAAATTCTCAAACACGGTAAAATCCGGGTCGAGATTGTCTTCTTGAGTGACAATGCCCATACCTGCGCGAGCTTGTCGCCCTTGAGTTTGCACTTGAAATTGCCCCAGTTGGACAAAACCGCGAGTGGGAATTACTGAACCGTAGAGCATTCCCACCGTTGTCGTTTTTCCGGCACCATTCGGGCCAAGAAGACCGAGAATTTCTCCTGGATTAAGGGTAAAATTGACACCCTGAACGACCTGCTTTTGACCGTAGGTTTTCCATAAGTCGTAAGCCGTCAGTGCCGTTGGTTGGGTGATTCGGCTGGGAGATGCAAGTCTCATGGCTTTTTAGCTGTTAGCTTTCTGCTTTTTTAAAAGCATACTACACTATGTAGTTTATTGTAAGAGGGGCAACGAGTGAATCTATCTAGAAAATAGGAGTCAGGAGTTAGGAGTCAGGAGTTAGGAGTCAGGAGTCAGGAGAGGTATATTTTCATCCTTTCGTTATGTACGAGGTTCATCGGCGTCTGTCTAGTAAGGTGGCATCGTGTCACCTTCAAGTCACCCTAAGCATAGGACAGGTCTCCAAAAACAAACATCATCCAACTAGGCCACCCAACGGGATGATTGAATTTCTTGGCAATATAGAGGATAGCGTAACAGTGTGTATTTAAGTCAGCGATCGCATCCCTAGCAACTGGAAATAAAGATGATTTAATCTAAATAGAAGTTTTTCTGATTGTTTAGATAGTTGGTTATACAAATTTAGTAAAAATAGAATTTACCCTCTCCTAAAAATTCAACTAAGCTCATTGGCTAACACCTCTACAACTTCTCCCAAATTATGAGCGTCTGGGTTAAATTACAGGTTAGATCATGGCAAAACGAAATAGTAGGTTAAGCCATAGTCTAATAACACCAGACGCCACATTTAAAAAGCAGTTTAATCTTAGATGAGTCTGCTAGCGTTTAATCTTATTCATTGCCAGTGACCTTCTCAATCAGGTCTTTCGCCCCTTCCAATACACCGCCCTCATCGGGATTTTCGTTTCTGTAAGCTTTCAAATCTTCTTCGTAAATCTCCTCGATACCTGCTTTTGGATCGTCGTTAATTGTCTCTGCGGTTTCATCGTAAGCTTCTTGTCGAGCTTCTTCTCGAAGCCCTGTCGCTTCACTCATAGTGTAGGCGCGATTAATTGTTTCCTCTGCCTGTGAAGATCTATTTGAGCGGTCTGCTAAAGCGGGTTGATTGGCAAAAATCAATAAACTAGAGAGACTCAGCAAACTGATTAAACCGAAAACCAAAACGCGCTTAGCAAAAGCTTGCCCAATGACAGAAAACATCCGCTGCATGTTAATCTCCTATTGTTTTTAGGATTATGACAAAAGATATACAAATAACTGCACTGTGTATAATGCTTAAAACATCACACACAGCGCTCAAGAAAATCCTACGATTCTATCGGCAATAGTCCCTTCTTCCCAAAGATACATTCAAGGCGTATCGAGGGTTACAGATTATGAATAGGGTTGGCACTAGAGTTTAAGATAGCGTCTGATTGATCGCCTTTGGCGCGATCGCTCGCTCGAAAGCGTCCATGATCGGCTGAGGAATTGCTCGTGGACGCATTGCTTTTGTATCTACCCAAACCCACAACGCCTCAGCCGTTACTAACAAGGGTTCCTCGCCTTGCTTGCGGATTTCGTAACGTCGAATTGCACGCGGTCCCCGCACTTCTTGCAACCACGTTGTGACGTTGAGAAAATCACCCGCTACAGCAGGGCGAAGATACTCAATTTCTATCCGTCGCATCACGAACACACCACCGAGTTCTTCATAAAGTTTGTGGCTGAAGCCGAGATGTTCAGAATGTTCAACAGCCGCTTGCTCTAGGTAATGTTGGTATACAGCATTGTTGACGTGTCCTAAAGCGTCCATCTCGTGGTAGCGCACCCGCAATTGGGTTGTGAATGGTTGCATTTGATCTAATCTGTGACTTACCCCTACATTAAGATTTTGTCCTTAGATCAGTGCGATTCATCTTTAAATTGCTTTCACCAAAACTAATTCCCCTTCAATCTTTGCCTCATAAGCCGATAAAGATTTTTTGGCTGGGCCTTTGAGGACTTTGCCATCGGGACTGAATTCAGCATCGTGACAGGGGCAGATAAAAGCTTTCTTGTCTGTCTTCCATTCCACCGTACAGCCTTTGTGTGTACAGATGGGCCTAACCGCCTTAATCGTCTTAGGGTTAGCTGGATTGCTGACAATAAGCACTGAACCTTTGGCCAACTCTTTTTTAATTTGACCCTTTTGATTTAACTCCGCTACAGTACCAATAGACTCAAACCCATCAGCCCTCGCTAGACTAGTGGGGACTTCTGACTGTTCAGTTTGGGGAGTACAGGCAGCGATCGCAACGGGCAAGGAACTTGCGATACCACCCAAACCTACCCACATCAAAAACTCACGACGGTTCATAAAGAGTAGTTAGTTGTTGGTTGTTAGTTGTTAGAGGTAGAAAAACCCTGGCTCATCTTCAAAGGCGCTCTCGATCAAGGGAAGCCTT
Source organism: Cyanobacteriota bacterium (assembly GCA_040756535.1). Taxonomy (GTDB): domain Bacteria; phylum Cyanobacteriota; class Cyanobacteriia; order Cyanobacteriales; family Coleofasciculaceae; genus JBFLZA01. The sequence continues at coordinate 7,610 of JBFLZA010000296.1, read as the reverse complement.
TATCCTTCATAACTTTGGGTGTGGCAAAGTGTAAAGAACATGGCGAGAGCTTCAGTTAGACAATCTTTGCTTCTTACCCCAGTCAGTACAACACAAGGCTATTGTTCTGATACTCTGAATCTGCCAGATCTAGTGGGAAAACCATGAATAATGGGCATGTTCGCCAGAGTACAGTCATAATTTGCCCTGGCATCCACGAACCGCAGCTAACGCAGAACTTTTTAGAGGGGTTGCGCCGTTATGAAACGGATAATCTCTCCAGTCACTGGACTTACAAGGTTTTGATATTTCCTATTGAAGATTACCCAGCTTACTCAACGATTCATATTTTGGAATTTTTACAGCGCCATGTAGAGCAAAGAACGCCAATTATTTTGATCAGCTTTAGTGCGGGTGTGGCGGGTGCAATTGGTGCGGCGTTTGGGTGGCAGATGTTGGGAGGTAAGGTAAGAGCTTTTTTCGCGTTTGATGGTTGGGGGGTTCCTTTATATGCTAGTTTTCCCATTCATCGACTTAGTCACGATTACTTCACCTACTGGAGTTCAGCGCTATTGGGTGCTGGGGAAGATAGCTTCTATGCCGATCCAGCGATCGAGCATTTGGACTTGTGGCGATCGCCTGATCGTTGCCAAGGTTGGTGGATTCGGCGCACGGTAGTGGGTCAATCTGAACAACGAAATCAAACCACTGCCGCTCAGTTTGTCAACCAACTGTTACAGATTTATATGTAGGGTGGGCACTGCCTAGCTTACGTAAGTTCTGAGAGTGTTATTGTTTAACCAGTTCCCGTTGAGTTGAGGTGTCTGCACCATGACTATATCTACCAATAAACTCAATACCGAAATTATCTACCCAGACTCAGACGGTGCGCCAATGGCGGAGAGCGATCCAGCACGGGATTATCTGATTTATTGCGTTGAAGCCCTAGATATTTACTTCCAAGATAGAGATGATGTCTACGTCTCAGGTAACTTATTCATCTACTACAAAAAGGGTGTACCCAGTGCAGTGGTAGCTCCCGATGTCTTTGTGGTGTTTGGAATAGAGAAAAAGAAGCGCCTCAGTTACAAAGTTTGGGAAGAAAATGATAAAGTCCCAGATTTTATTTTGGAAATAACATCTAGAGCTACTCAGGAGAATGATGAAGAGGATAAGCCCAAGAAATATGCTCAGCTAGGAGTGCTGGAGTACTTTCAGTACGACCCAACGGGAGATTACCTCAAACCTCAGCTCAAGGGTTCGCGTTTGGTTGGGGGTAAGTATCAACCTATTGCACCATCTCTTTTATCGGATGGAGTTTTATCAATCCACAGTGAAGTATTGGGTCTAGATTTACGACTAATTGGGAAAGAGCTGCGGTTTTATAACCCAAAGACAGGGAAAAGATTGCTGAGTCACAAGGAAACGCAACAAGCATTACAACAAGAATCTCAGGCGCGAAGGGATGCAATCCCCCGTTTATTAGCTCTGGGATTGAGCGTAGAACAGGTAGCAGAAACGTTGGGTTTTTCTGTAGAGGAAGTTACGCAGTTTTATCAGGAGTGATGTTATAAGTCCCTGGTTACTTCTTTCCCTCCCAAAACGTCACCTCATCTGGTGTTACACTCTACTCTACGCTCACAAAAAATATCCCCTATTTGTTAAGGGGATGGAATCCAGCTACCATATTCTGCTTGGTGAACATCGCCGCTCTTGACGCTGTAAACAAACCTGAATTATGAGGTACTCCATTTATTGTTTACTGTCGAATCAACTTAAATTGCTGTTCGTGAATCGTTCGGCAAGGGAGTACTTTGCCTACATTTGCATTTGGATTGATTTCGGTTTTAGTGCCATCAATGTCAACGCATTGTTTGACACCACTTGGAGGAGTTGCACGGAGTTCAAAACGCAGGTAGTTATTATCATCCTGAATCAGCTTAAACTGCTGTTCCTGAATAGGTCGGCAAGAACTTACCTTTACTTGGTCAGCATCTGGTAAAATACCAATTTTTGTACCATCGACATCAAAGCACTGCTTGATACCGCTAGGAGGGGTAGCCTGTAGCTCAAAGCGGTAGTAATCGTTACCGTCGTAGATAGCTGTAAACCTTTGTTCAGAAATAGACCGACACGGTAACACCTTTGCCATATTAGCGCTAGGAAGAATCCCTATTTTCGTGCCATCGACATCAAAACACTGCTTGATACCGCTAGGAGGAGTAGCTCTAAGCTCCAATTGGTAGATTTGGTTATCGATTGGTTGGTTGCGAACCCAATACGTGACACCTAGCTGATTGATAACGTTCGTAGCATTTGACCAAATTGTTACATTGTTGCAGCCATACTCGTTAGCCACTTTGGCACCAGGCTGGTTTGTCCCGCCTATATTGATCTTTAGCGAATTGCCAGCAGTAGTGTATTGATCGACTACCCCAACATGACCATAAGTTCTATCTGCGCCTGCAACACCGGGATTCAAGACTACAATAGCTCCATTTTGAGGAGAGTTAATTTGGTGAAAGCCATTTCTTGCTAAATAGCCATTGTCCCAGTCTCCTGCATTAGGATAACCACGTAATCCAAATCGGTTTGCTACATAATTCGTACATTGACACCATTTTGCACTCTGAGCTACGCTGGCACTCGGAGCTAATGCCAAAATTACAGGCAGGATGACGACTAGTAAAGTAGTAATTAAAGCAACAAACAAAGGGTTTTTCTTTGTTGTTGCTGCAATCGCTGAAGATAAATGCTTGAAAAGCATAAGCGATAAAGCCTCAGTTGAGTGTTGTTCAAAGCTAACAATACCTACCTAACTCTGACCTCCGTAAATCCACTAACATAGCTCAGCTAAGTTGCTGATTTTGAAATAATCCCAGCGCAAGGTTAGTGCGGATAATCCTGTATTGAGAAGGAAAATGCAGGATTACTTGATTACTCTTGCCTAGATGCTGGTGGGTAATATTCGCGATCGCTAGCCCAACTCTATCCCCTAAAAGTGCAATGCTAGAGTGATGGCATATCTGAATCTAGCTACTTCACCTTAGTTAGAGTGGCTTAAGCAATAAGGTCAATCGGAGCGAGTTGCTCCTGTGATAGGGAAAAAGACCATGACGGCAACAACTAGACCAATTACTCTAGCTGAATTCCTGAAACTTCCAGAAACCAAACCAGCTAGCGAATTTATAGATGGTCAAATCTACCAAAAACCCATGCCTCAAGGGAAGCACAGTACCCTGCAAATACGACTTGCCAATACTATCAATGAGGCAGGATTTCCCCAAAAAATTGCTTATGCTTTCCCAGCGTTGCGCTGTACCTTTGGGGGGCGTTCGATTGTACCAGATATAGCGGTTTTTAGATGGGATAAAATTCCTTTTGATGCGAATGGAGAAGTTGCAAACACATTTGAACTGGCTCCAGACTGGACGATTGAAATTCTCTCACCCGACCAATCACAGACCAGGGTAACTGATAATATTCTGTTTTGTCTCAAGTATCAGACCCCTCTGGGATGGTTGATTGACCCAGAGGAGGAGGCAGTGATCTGCTTTCAACCTAGTCAATTACCTGAAATTATCCGGCAATCAGAGGACAGTCTGCCAGTACCAGATTTTCTAGACTTGCAGTTGAGTGCTGGACAGGTGTTCTTTTGGCTGAGGTTGGGACAGCATTTATAGAGTAGACTTTTTTTGCCTAGCGACTGAAGTCGCGGCTATAGAACTCGCGTCCGTGCAGGCGGACTCCTAGAGAGTCGGTATAGAAATAGTTTTTCCCCGGAAGGGCGTTAGCGAAGCGGTAGCGACGAAGGAGCGTCAGCATTTGGATAGAAGAACTAGGGTTTGAGCGATAGATTGTCGCCCAAATGCTTCGCCCCTACCCCTAATCTTGATTACTGAACCGGCTCTCTAGAAAATCATATCCTCTCCAACTGGCTCCAGGCAGGATTTGAATGCAATCGCTGCGGTTAAAACTGCCAAGCACTATCTCGCAACCTGATAGATTGCGATCGCATTCTTCGCAGGAACCTGTAAACTTTGGGACAGGTCAAAAGCCAGATGGTACTCTTCCATGAACCCAATGCTGAAAACCTTTCGCTTGACTGCTGCTCTATCTATCGCTTTACTAACACTCGTTGCCGGATGTTCTCAATCCAATTCTTCCTCACGCTCAGTCAACAACGCGGAGGGGGCAACAGAACCAGAAAATCAAGCAGAGGTTGCGAAAAAACCAGATATACCATCGCTAGCATCTCCCGATAAACCTGATCCCGTTGTCCAACAACAAGTTGAGCAATACTTCAATAGCATCGCGACTAAAGGATTTTCCAAGCAAAGCCAAGGGATATGGATTCAAGCGGGTAATACCCTTTTAGCCAATTACCAAGGTACAATCCCCCTACCTGCCGCTTCCCTCACCAAAGTCGCCACATCCTTAGCTGCACTGCAAACTTTTGGCCCTGACCATCAGTTTATTACCCAAATTGGTGCAACAGGCCCGATTGAAAACGGGGTGTTGCAAGGGGACTTGGTGGTTCAGGGAGGAGAAGACCCTTTCTTTGTCTGGGAGGAAGCGTTTGCGCTTGGTAATACCTTAAATCAGATGGGCATCAAGCAGGTGAAGGGCAATTTAATCATCACCGGCAAATTTTACATGAACTATCAGACCAGCCCCCTGATATCTGGCAACTTGCTCAAGCAAGGATTGAATGCTCAACTTTGGCCTCCTGCCGCCCAAACCCAGTATCAAACACTGCCTCCCGGCACCGCTAAACCCCAAGTTGCGATCGCAGGTTCTGTGCAAGTCACACCCCAACCTCCCAGCAACGTCAAACCTCTGGTGCGCCACTCGTCCTTCCCCCTGGCTGAACTGCTCAAAAAAATGAATCAGTACAGCAATAATAAGATGGCGGAAATGATCGCCAATTCCTCCGGTGGAGCCAAAGTGGTCGCCTTTAAGGCAGCACAAGCGGCTGGGGTGCCCCAATCTGAAATTATTTTAGTCAATGGTTCTGGCTTGAGCGAACTGAACCGAATTTCTCCCCGTGCTGCCACTGGTATGTTTCTCGCCCTTGAGCGCTATCTTCAGCCTTATAACATGACGGTTGGGGATTTGTTTGCGATCGTGGGACAAGATGAAGGCATCTTAAATCAGCGCAAAATTCCTCCATTAGCTGTGGTGAAATCTGGCAGTTTGAATGCGGTGAGTGCTTTAGCTGGAGCGTTACCCACTCAGCAGCAAGGCATAGTTTGGTTTGCAACCATGAATGGGGGAAACAACTTAGAAGGATTCCGCGCTCAACAAGAAACTCTTTTACAGAGCTTTGTCAGTCAATGGGGAGCGGTGCAATCGCTGCCAGAGGAGTTGACACCTAATCCTGAAAGGAGTAGTAAAACCTCTCGCAGTGAAATTGTGAATTAGGATTTCTGTATTTGAGCGACTCACTTGAGTTAAAAAACTAAAAGTTCAGTATCCAAATGCTTCGCTCGAACTCAACTCTAGCGGTTGGAGTTGTTGTGTATACCACCGAATAAGGGCACGATATACCGTACCCCTACAGAGTCAAAGATGCGATCGCACTCGTGAAGACGTAGACTAACCATCAGGGATAGAGGTGTCACATGAAAGCGTTCGTAACTGGAGCCAATGGATTTACAGGTTCTCACTTAGTCAAAACCTTAGAACAGCGAGGGGATACTGTTGTTGGTTTAGTCCGCAAGTCCAGCAACCTCCAGCGTCTTGAAGGTTGCAATCTGCAATTGGTATACGGCGAAATTACCGACACAGATGCCCTAAAAACAGCGATGACTGGGGTAGACTGGGTGTTTCACACGGCAGCTTATGTCGAGTTAGGGCTGGTGAATGAAGCCGAAATGGAACGGGTGAATGTGGCAGGAACCCGTGCTGTCATGGAAGTGGCTCAAGCGCGTCATGTATCGAAAGTGGTCTATTGCAGCACGATTGGTGTCTTTGGCGACACGCAAGGACGAGTGGTGGATGAAACCTTCCAACGAGAACAAGCTGACTTTTCTTCTGCTTACGATCGCACAAAATACGAAGCTCAACAAATTGTCGATCGCTTTGCCGCCCAAGGCCTACCTGTAGTAAGCATCCTCCCCTCTGGAATTTTTGGTGCGGATGACCCCCATTTTGGCCCGGTGATGCAGCAATTTGTCAAAGGTAAATTAAAGTTGTGGGCAGGAGGCGATCGCATTACGGGTATTGTCCACGTCGATGACTTAGCCGCAGTCATGATTCTTGCCGCAGAAAAGGGCAAACCTGGAGAACATTACATCATTTCAGCCGGTGACCTCACTACCCGTGAAATGTTTGGTATCCTCTCTCAAGAAACGGGAATTCCTGCCCCCCGTGAAGCGCCCAAACCTCTCGTTAGGTTAGCAGGTAATATCCTCGACCCCATTGGACGCTTGTTTAAATGGCAACCCCCCCTGAGTCGGGAGCGGGTACATTATGTTTATGACCGTTGCGTTCGGGTCGATGCGACTAAAGCTCGCACCGAATTAGGTTGGCAACCTCGCTCAGTACCTCAAACCCTGCGGGAAATTGTTCAAACCCTGGCAGCAAAACCCTAAAAATATCTGTCGTCGCACGACTAATTCATCTACTGTAAATTTTTGCAACTAAACATTGATTTCTACGTAAAACCCACCCTCTCCGCCTGAGAACACAATGAAGGCTTATAGGAGATGACCGAAATGAAATCGGTGAGGGTTAAGGTTTTAACGAAGAATAACCTGCAAATTCTGGGAGAATTAAGAATGAATGTGCCTTTAGGCGACTCTTACTGCCAACTCTCAGATTTCCTCAACAATTCGCGCAGTTTTATTGATTTGTTTGATGTCGCCGTATATAGTGAGGGTCAGTTACTGGCTCAAATGCCATCACTTTGCATCAATAAGCCTGCGATCGCGTCTTTGTGTGAGGAAGAAACAGCTCAATCTTCAGGGAGCCAACTCAGCAGTGCTTTTGCCTATTAATGTGTAGCAAGCATCTACTAAAACGTAATTTTTATTTTGTGCATCTACCGACTAACCTTCAGTCTAAGCTATTTGTAATTCGATTCATTTGTTATTGTCGAATGCCTTCTCTACAACTAACTGGCATTGCTTAGCGGTCTTTCCGTCCCACCCTATTCATAGGGAGTTGGATATTTTTTTATTTAGAAGTCTGTTAAACAAATCCTATATCGATCGCGACTAGCAGTGACAGGCTGAGTCATGATATCACTAGATAGCCCGTCACCCAATCTCATGCTATGTCTAGCCAATTACTAGAGTCCTTCCGGGAAGCTTATAGAAACTTGGAGCTTTTGCCGCTGATCGATCGCAAGGATTTAGAGCGGTTCAGAGTGGACTATGGTAGCGAAGTGATTGAGGAATTGATTCAACTTGTAGAAGATAGTCCTTCGGGAAATGGCAAGATTGTCTTCACGGGACATCGAGGATGTGGCAAGTCTACGTTGTTAGCTGAGTTTGGCAGGCAGTGTTGCGATCGCTATTTTGTGGTGTTCTTCTCCATTTCCGACACCATCGAGATGTCGGATGTGAACCACATCAATATTTTGTTTGCGATCGCGGTTCGATTAATGGTTGAGGCCGAAAAGAACC
>JBFLZA010000295.1:0-10540 GCA_040756535.1 Cyanobacteriota bacterium | reverse complement strand
GGAATAGGGCTGGGATTGTTTGCCCTCTTTTTATCAATATTTCTCAGGAGGACAGCACGATGAATCCAAAGCTAATCATGTTTTCTGCGATGGCATTGGGTGTCATTGGTGCTGCAACGGGAACAGCAGGACAGTTTGACGGTAAGCTCCACTACTGCCTGCCGATTGAAAGTGGTTGTACCGAAAGTGTCAGACCCGATTGGATGGGACTACCTGTTGGGGCTATAAACGTTCGACGAACCCAAGGCTCAGCAGGATGGAAATTGCTTGGTTCATTCGTGTCAATCGCTGGTTTTGGGGTATCGATGACATTGGCGCGATCGCTTTTAGAAAAGGAAGTAGAACAGCAGAAATACAAGACTGTCTGGGATGCGGCTAATTTACAAAAAGCAAAACTTCAAGCCCAAATTGAGTTTGAGACATTCAATCAGAAAGCAATGTTAGAAGCCGCTGAAGTTGCTTACGCCACATTTGAGCCATACGAGCAACCGTTACTGGATGGACGTGATTCGCTAGATAGCAGCAATCAAATTGAACCGACCCAGGCACCAGAACAACAGATAACTGTTCAATCCCCGTCATCTGGTAGCCAGACCTCAGAAGGTTTATCTGGCACCGTCCTAAACAAAGATTCAGAAACAATCGGCATGGCAATCTTAGATGGGCTGGTGGGTTCTCGTCGCTCAACTCTTCTTGTTGGCAGCACTGGAGCAGGTAAGTCTGTTACCGAGGCATACCTTCTCTCTAAATTTCAACAGCGTTACCCAAATGCAGAAATTTGGGCGATCGCTCAAAAGAATGATTCGTTCGGTGGACTGGATAAAAAAGGCAGGGTAACGCTGTTTGACGCCCTCGACCCCACCGCTGCACTCCAAACTATAGATCGCATCCACGGCATTTACGATAAACGTCGTAGGTTGCCCGAAAGCGCCCGAACCGACCTCAACCCAGTACGATTAATTCTCGCTGATTGGCTGAGTATCAATCAGGCACTAGAGGAATTAAAGAACGAAGAACCCGTTAAAAGCTCAAAATATCTAACCAAGCTGGCAGACATTATTTACAACGGACGTGAGCTAAATGTCTGTCTGGTTGTGGACTTACAGAGCTTCAATCTGGCTGCCATTGGAATGAAAGCAGACCGGAACAGTCGTAAAAACTTTAACCTCGTTGGATTGGGAAACTACTCAGTCGATGAGTTTGGCAGCATTAACGAGTCTTACGGCGTGTTGTCTAACATGATTAGGAATAAAGATATGGTTGCTGATGAGGATGAACGAACAACTCTACTAGCAACATTCAAGGAACTTAAGCCGATATCTAAAGACAACCAACGCCCAATTATCTTCACCACATTAGAACCTAGCCGGGTAGCTTTACTTCCCGATTTGAGACATTACAAACCCGGTCAATCGGTACGGATGAAGTTGGAAGGGTACACACCTGAATACCTGAATCGAATTCTGAGTCTTGAGTTTGATATTAACACTCCTGCACAAGCAGAAGACGCTAGCGATACAGCAGAAGTCGTTCACGACAATGCTCAAGCTAAGGAAATCTTGAAAAGTTGGTTTGCAGGTAAAGGATGGATAAAAATCGGTAATGCTCGAACAATGTGCAAGCAACTTCGCCACCTAACTAAAGACACAGACGAGGTGCGATTACTTATTAATGAACTTGTTCGAGCAGAACTGGTGAACGTAAACGAGCATGACGAATTTAATGTGGATATGACCGCCTGACCAGATGTGAGGAATTGGGAAAAAAGCGCTAAATTCGCTATTTGGTCAGGAAAGTCAGGAGCGGTCAGACGCTTATACAGCAAGGGTCATGGCGGTCATGGCTTCCGGTCATCTCCCTGACCCATGACCGATTCCTGACCAAGCCATGACCTTTCTGTGCCCTACCTGTGACCAACAGATTGCTAATCAAAATAAAGGATAAAGATGAATAAGTTTGTTGCCCAATTGATTGAACTGATTGTGCGTTCGCTTCCAGATTCATTCGTGGAAGAAATCAATGCCGCCAGTTTGGAAGAGTTGGATGAAAGAGGGCTAATCATCTGGGCAGATGGAGGGAGTGATGAGAACTAGAAGCCGCAGAAGAATTAAAAATATTTCAATTGCCAGTGTAGCTATCGCTTGTAGTTTCGGTTTCTTAACTCTGTTGATTCAGCCCAAAGAACTACACAAAGGGATGCTGCTAGGTTTTGTTTTGGGACTGTGTTGCGGCATTCGCCTGACTGAAGATTAAGTTCCAATTGGGACTTATCCTTGTATTCCAATCGACATGATGTTGCCCTGAAGTCTTTGGTCACGAGAGGGGACGCCCTTATCCAGTAAGGGTCACAGCCGTTCTTTTTTCGGAAATACTCGTGACCCGCGACTGACTCGTGACTAATTTCAACCAGCGATCGCTCACGTTGCTTTCACTGATAATCGACCGAATCTGCACTTTCTTTTTGGCTTAGATTTTCAGTGCCAATTGGCACGTAGGTTGAATTTACCCACGACAAACAATAAACAACGTGCAGAGCTTGAAAGTATCGCGCTTGTGAAAGCCGCTAGGTAATGCAGCTACTAAAGGCTTTCCCCCATTTCACAAATAAACAGTCAGCTCACTCACGGTGATTTATATAGGAGGTGTTCAATGACTCCCAAACCTTTATCTGAGCGTCAACGTCAACTTATCCAAGATTATGCTTACTCTCAGATGCAAATGACACCGGAAGATTTTCTTTGCAAGTGGGCATTAACCTACCAAGAAATTTCTTTAATCTGCGATCGCTCTCCTGTAACGGTGAATTTCTGGTTCTCTCCTCAGTCTAACCGTCATCCCAATAGAAATGATATGCGTCATCTTGCTTTAGTTGATTTTCTTTTAGACCACTTTGAGTCAATTCCAGTAGAACTCATGAATCTACTCTGTCCACAATATTTAGATTAAGAGATATAGTTGGTCAAACAGTCAATATCCGATTGATATTCTTTGACCGTTACCTTTCTATTATTTTGGAAAAGTTAACAGATTGTTGAGAGTCTTTGACTCAGCTTTTCTGCATTAGTTTACTGAAGGAACCGTAATGAGTTTAACTTCATTCATCAAGGAAAAGGATGTTCGCGAACGCTTTAACGCAGAATTCCTTATACCAGTCTTGACACAGAATCAGGCGCTACTCGTTCCCCCTCTCACTCAAAATTCTGGTCTAGTGGGAACTGCTTTTGATTACTTGATGCGCTTCCATCTCAAGAGGTTGAATCCACAAGCCGTTGAGCTTCCCTGGATAGCCGAAAATGCTTGGTACATTCTGGATAGCAGAGGCTTAGATGAGTTGTGTCAGCAAGCATCTCAGATTTTGACTCAAGCAAAAGAACGTTATGCAGAGTTTCTCTCAACCCAAACTTTGACTGATGAACTTCTTGCCTCTACCTTACTACTGGCTAAACTAGATGGCTTTTATCGTGCCCTCAGAATGGATGAGAATCTTCTACAGGTTAATGAAGAAGACGTTCGGGATTTAAGAGCTTTAATCAGTGCCGTTGATTTTAGTCTATTTCAGACTTCAGGGACGGTTATCTTAAATCCACAATTCAAAAGCTCTTCTTTAGTCAGGGGTGCGGATGCAGATTTAATCCTTGATGATTTACTCGTCGATATCAAAACCGTCAGGGAACTAGATTTAAAGAGAAGGGATTTCAATCAACTGATCGGATATTATGTTTTGAGCCAGATTGACGCCCTGAAAGGCGTACAGCTCCCTTACGATATAAAACGGTTAGGTATCTACTTCTCCCGCCACGCTTATCTTTTTACCTTTGACGTTGCAGAGGTAATTGATGAGCAAAAACTTCCTGCGTTTCTAGAATGGTTTCAATTGAGAGCGGGAAGGAGCTTTTAAATCGGAATTTATCAATCGTTGACGCGATTGGGTCGGTTCCATCTTTATGCCGATCCCCCAATGTAAGTGAAACCCCGAAATGTCCGGGGTTTTTTCTAGGAAGTGAGATCGCCTCCAACAAAGTTTCAATTCCTTAAATGTGGAACGGATAACAGGAGCTTAGTCAGACGGTTTGCTTATAGTGCCTGTATGGTTAGATGTCATCCATCAAAGAGTGAAAACAAGGTTGAAGGGTTGGAAAAAGTACGCCTGAGTGGTAAGCTTAATCTTAAACTGGCGATTATATGTCTATTTAGGTTAGCCTGTAATTCCAGTGTGAGTGGCTCGGATTAAGCAGATATTTACGCGGATAACTCCAAAGTTTCGTTGACTTACAGTCAGCGTATGGAATATTTACTTTCTACAGGTCGTTACAACTCTGGCAAAAGACCTCCTGAACATAAAATATGAGTATTAGCAGACAACTTACACAAATTAATCTTTTTAAACGGAACAAGTCTACTGGAAATTGGGAAACTGGTATATTTGTCGGTCGTCCTTTCCGACTTAGCTACTCTAAAGCAGAGATTTTAGTAGCTGATGCTTGGAAGCAAGAAGCTAAGGGAATTCCTCAAGGATGCTTTCTACTTGCTTATTATGATAATGAAAATGATGATTTAACTAATACTGAAGCTATTCTACTTCGCGTTATTCAGCCAACAAAGCTACCGACTGACCAAGATGTTATTAGTAGTATGGTTGAATATTATAAAGATGATATTCAAACAGGCACAACTCAACGTTCTCAGTTAGATACGTTTACCCGTTACGAATTTTCTTTTAGCGGTCTAGAGTGTTCTGTTCTAGGGTCTTTATATATTGATCGAGACAATAAAACTCGTTTTGGAGCAGACCTAGAAAACTTCTACAGCGCACATAACTATTCAGTAATTAAACCTTCTGTCGATATATTAAAGGCTATCGTTAATTATAGAGAAAATGGTAATCCTGGGGGGGCTGGAGATATCAAGGTAGGTAAAGTCCGCTATAGCTCTAGTCGTCGCTTTCAGCAAACTGAAGAGCAAGTACCTGTTTATGTCCAAGCACCAGACTTTGCTGGAAAGAGAACAGCTTTATTTGGTATGACTCGAACAGGTAAATCCAACACAGTAAAAAAGATTATTCAAGCTTGTGTTGAGATGAGTGTAAATGCTCCGTTGATACTAGATCAAAGTCAAGAAACGACAGAAGAAGTTCTGAAGCCTTTAACTGAAGGTAATAATCCTAAATATCCCATCGGTCAAATAATATTTGACATCAATGGTGAATATGCTAATCCAAACTTACAGGATCAAGGAACTGCAATTTTTGATCTTTATCGGGAACAGACTGAACGATATGCCACGATAGCTAAGCCAGGATTCAAGCAACTCAAGGTTAATTTTTATCGTGAAATTCACGCAGGTCTTGAACTTATTAAAACTCATCCACGAATCGCAGATGATAAAACTCGTTTTGTAAATAACTTCAAAGGAGTTGCTTTAAATCCACCAGAAAACTATGAGGCAGATAGAGTTAGTTCTCCAGCTAAACACTATGACCGTCAAGTTGCTGTTTATCTATGTTGTCTTTACCGTGCAAAATTTGATCCGCCACAGAACTTTAAAACCCGTTTCACAGTAAATAAAGAGATTCGGGCTTCGGTGAACCAGGCTCTTGGATATGAATTAGAACCACAAGGTTCTAATAAGCGAAGTGGAACTTTGGAGCTTAGCCTAGAGCAAGCATCAATTTGGTGGGAAAATTTTTGGGAAGTGTATACGCCTGAATTAGGGAGAAAAGGCACCAATGAGGAAGATGAAGAAGTAGAAGAGTGGGCAGATGATGATTTAAAGGCTTTACTAGCGATGTTGACAGGTAAAACAAAAGAAAAGAATGGAAGAGTTATACCTCACAGTGGATATAAGATATTTAATCCTGTCAAAGATCAACACACTGCAAGTATACAAAAGCCCTTTGACGAAGATATTCTGGCTCAATTAAGAGCGGGTCGAATAGTTATAGTTGATCTCTCGCTAGGTGAGGAAAAGATTCAAAAGCTTTTTACTGAAAGGATTACAACTAGAATTTTCCGAGATTCAATAAGTCGATTTATCGAAACTTGTCCAAACAATTTTATACAGTTTTATTTTGAAGAGGCTCATAATCTATTTCCCAAAAAGGATGATAAAGACTTGTCTCAGATTTACAATCGACTTGCAAAAGAAGGGGCTAAGTTAAATCTTGGTTTAATCTACGCAACTCAAGAAGTAAGTTCAATTAGCAGCAATATTTTGAAAGCTACTCAGAACTGGTTTATCTCTCATCTGAATAATGAAGATGAGATTAGAGAACTTCGGAAGTATTACGACTTTAGTGATTTTACTGAAAGCTTAATTCGCTTTAGTCAAGACACAGACAAAGGATTTGTTCGGATGAAGACCTATAGCAATCCATTTGTAATTCCAGTTCAGATTGATCGCTTTCCTCCTGAAACTTCAGTTACTTAAAGCTAGTTTAATTGATTTAATAGGGCTATGGGATACCAAAGTAAAAATAATCGCCGTCCTTTTGAGGGAGCAAGCAAGGCTTCACACCATCATATTATTAATGATCCAGAAGTTCAGTCTGTAATGGATCGCCTATATAAACCTCCAACAGCAAATAATGTTTCTATAGATAACTTAATAGTAGATTTTGAGCCTCCTAGTAACAATCCAGTAGAAGCTATTATTGCTGTAGATGGTGGTTATACCGAAGTAGTTCTTAATAAAGAATTTCCTTCTCGTACAATACATTTTTTGCAATTTGGAGCTTTATTTTTTAAGCTAGAAGATCTTGATGAAATAGATGCAGCAGCTTTTATTGCTCCACAAGATATGGCTAGGCTCAAAAATATTCAAAGGCTAAAACTAGCTTTACCAACTAAAAGTGTTTGTTTTAAAGATGCAAATTCTTTGAAAGAAAGCGTTCTTAAAGCTATATATGAATTTTTCAAAAAGAATAAATTAGAAGAAAATCAAAGCTTACTCGACACTCTAGCTTGGTTTATTTTCCATCGCTATAAGCAAGGAAAGAAAAAAGAAGAAGACAAACGCTGGAATTTGGCTACTAATCCCTTAAGCCCAAACGGTAATCAAGTTACTCTACTAGAAAAAGATATGGATAAGGATTATACTTTTCCTTGTCCAGAAACAGGCGGACGCATATATTTAACAGATATTTTTCGCCTTCATGAAGTTATTGATGAGGAAACAGGGGCTGCTGGCATTCTTGGTTATTTAGTTAATGTTATTGAACATATAATCATTATTCACTTAATTCGCCAGTTACTTAATATTCAGCCAGAAATGCTGAAAAAAGTTTTATTCATCAAAGATGGACCAACTGGTTTTTTTGGACAAACTGCTCTACTTCACGAGCCAATGCAGGATTTAATTAACTGGCTTTTAGATAAACACAACATTTTATTAGCAGGTTTAGAAAAAAGCGGTGCTTTTGTTGACCATGCACAAGCAATTCAATCAACCTTAGATCCTGGTAAAGCATTAATTCTAACTGATGATTATATTTATCATTATATATTGCCTGGTTTAGGCGATCCTAACCGTCCTTATGCTTCGAGCAGCAACTATGGACATAAGGTTATTTTTAAAACGAAAGGTAGACAGATGTACATTGTTTCAGTACCTGTTCATGAACTAAAGAAAACTCCAAAAGATAGTGATTTACCTAACTTACAAGTCATCTTGGATAACGTAGAAGCTCTACGCTGTGATATGTATGACTCTGCTCTTTTCCCTGTAGCACTTGTCAATAAATTAGTTAGTCTCTCAGCACATCCTAGCCAACGGATTCTCCAGAAATTTGCTACTCAGTCCGTTCCTAGATAAAACAAAATTTTATTTAAACAATCTTCTGATACTTTGCTATCTCCTTAAACCATGTAAAGCATCGGCTAGACGACCCATCTTTGTGCCTTTTATGATGAAACTGTCCAAATTAAAGAATATTAGAGCTTTGCGCTCAGAATAAAACAACCAGGACGTATCTGGATACTGCCTCTGCAACTACCGGAGTAACAGCACTTCATCTCCATATAGTGGCTGATTCGACGGAGAACCTTTTTTCAATCGCCTCACATATAAATGTTTGGAGTTGAAGCCTACATCTTTCAACTGAAGGTTGACCGCCTCTCCAACTCGCAACGGTACATATTCCATTGCGCGTAATCGCCGCTTACTCAGGACACCGGGACTTATCCCAACTGTCAGCGTACCTGGAAGTCAGGGACGAACAAATATCGGGAGCCGCCGCTACCCTATCAATGCTCTCTCCGATTGTCGGGCAGGTCGGGAAAGTCCTAGAAGGAGACGCGCCTTACTCGTCAGACCTCTTTAAGTGCAGCGCGTAGCTTGTGAAGATTGTTACGGACGGTTACAGTTTTGGGATGATCTGTCCCCAACAGTCGCTCACGAATCTCTAAAGCTTGCAAATACAGTGGTTTGGCTTCGATATGACGATCTTGTGATTTGTAGAGATTTGCCAGACTATTCAGGTTGGATGCTACGTCAGGATGGTTATTGCCTAGTATGCTTTGCCTGAGTTCTAGGGCTTTCACAAACAGTAGCTCGGCTTCGATATGACGATCAAGATCGACGTAAAGAGCTGCCAGATTACTCAGGCTGTGAGCCACGTCAGGATGGTTATCTCCTAGTAGGCATTTTCTAAGTTCCAAAGCTTGCACAAACAGAGGTTCGGCTTCAGCATAGCGTCCCTGATCGTGGTAGAGTACAGCTAAATTATCCAGACTATTTGCCACAGCATAATGGTTGTCTCCCAGTAAGCGTTTTCTCAGCTCTAAGGCTTGCATCAGCAAAGGTTCAGCTTCTTCGTAGCGCCCTTGATCGAGGTAGAGCACTGCCAAACAATTTAGGCTGTCTGCGACGTAAGGATGCTCATCTCCCAAAGAGCGTTGCCTAAGTTCCAAAGCTTGCAGATATAGTGGTTCTGCCTCGCTGTAGCGTCCTTGAACATCGTAGAGCATTGCCAGATTGTTTAGGTTGGTGGCAACATCTGGATGCTCGTCTCCTAGCAAGCGTTTTTTCAATTCCAAGGCTTGCATTTGCAGAGGTTCGGCTTCGCTGTAGCGACCTTGAGCATAGTAGAACACTGCCAGATTGTTTAGGCTGGTGGCAACATCTGGATGCTCGTCTCCTAGCAAGCGTTTTCTCAGTTCCAAGGCTTGCAGATATAAGGGTTCAGCTTCAGCGTAGCGTCCCTGATCGTGGTAGAGTCCTGCCAGACTGTTTAGGCTGCTGGCAACATCGGGATGCTTGTCTCCTAGCAAGCGTTTGCTGAGTTCCAAAGCTTGCAAATATAAGGGTTCGGCTTCACTGTAGCAACCTTGAGATTTGTAGAGTAAGGCTAGATTATTTAAGATGTCTGCCACGTCTGGATGCTCCTTTCCCAGAAAACGTTGCCTTAATTTCAAAGCTTGCAAATATAAGGGTTCGGCTTCACTGTAGCGACCTTGAGATTTGTAGAGTCCAGCTAGATTATTTAAGATGTCTGCCACGTTTGGATGCTCATTTCCCAGAAGACGTTGCGTTAATTTCCAGGCTTGCAAATATAAGGGTTCGGCTTCGCTGTAGCGACCTTGAGATTTGTAGAGTCCAGCTAGATTGCTCAGACTTTGAGCCACATCAAGATGCTCTTCTCCCAGCAAGCATTTTCTCAGTTCTAAAGCTTGCTGATATAAGGGTTTTGCTTCACTGTAGCGGCCTTGAGAAGAGTAGATTATTGCTAAATTATTGAGTTGAGATGCCACCCTGGGATGCTCTTCTCCTAATAGACGTTGTCCCAATTCCAAGGCTTGCACACACAAAGGTTCGGCTTCACTATAGCGCCCTTGAGCGTGGTAGAGAGCTGCTAGATTATTCAGACTAATAATCATATCGGGATGCTCTTCTCTCAACAAACATTTTCTCAGTTGCAATGCTTGCAAATAAAATGCTTCTGATTCTCCATAGCGACCTTGAGCTTCGTAGATGTAGCCCAGATCACTAAGGCTATTCGCTACATCGCTATGTTCACTTCCTAGTAAGCTTTGTCTCATTTCTAAGGCTTGCACACACAGATGTTCGGCTTCGCTGTAGCGACCTTGAGCATAGTATAGTAACGCTAAATTATTTAGGCTGGTGGCAACATCAGAATGCTCGGAACCAAAGCGAGATTGAGCAAAGGCTAGGCACTGCTCATACCAACGTTCTGCTTTGGCATAGAACCCTTGACCTTCATAGAAGCGACTTAAACATAGAAAAGGTTTCATTAAGTCCTTGTCACTCAAAAAATCCGTCAAGACGGTGGCGGCTTCTGCTACATGAGGTATAGCGGGAATGAGTAACACAATTTTCTCACGAGTCGGTGTATCATCAGGAATTTGCTTCGCCACCTCTACCATTGCAGCAGCAAAAGCATATTTGAGTTTATCTGCCTCTCTGAATTGCTTGACTTCAGAGAGTTTTTTAACTTCAGTTAATTCATTATTTAACTCCTCTCTCTTGCTTTGAAAAAACTTCCGAATTAATGAATGAGAAAGGTAGGTTTGTTGGTCTATGTACT